>NZ_JAAMNL010000028.1:0-1586 GCF_011066015.1 Bacillus sp. EKM206B | reverse complement strand
TGATTAAGAAGGAAGAAGCGAAAGAGCGGGAAATCAAGGATCTAAAGAAAAAGCTGGCCGATGGTGTCACCGATCCGGATGAGTATTTGGAAATCGCGAAAAAGATCGGCTATGAAAACCTTGAACCCGCTCAGGTGGAATATGTGATGCAACTTGAACAAGCAAAACAGCTAGAAGAAGTCGGAGAAACGGCTTGGGATATCGTTAAAGGAATAGGCGTCGGCCTTTATGATGTCGGGAAAGACACCATAACAGGCGTCAAAGATCTCGCTGTCGGCGCATGGGATTTTTACCATCTCTCTGATGAACAAAAAGTCGCTAAAACCATATCGGCCGTATTGAACACACCCTCCTACGCAAAAATCATATGGACAAACCTGGCGGATTCATGGAATGATAAAATGGTTAACGGGGATGCGTATTCAAGATCACATTACATCACCTACGCCATCGGGAGCATTGTGGGACTCAAAGGTTCCGGCTCAGCTGTAAAAGTATCAAGCAAGCTCGCGAAAACAGGCGCCGCCAAAGTGGATAACGTCTTGGAAGCTGGAGAAAAAGCGGCTGTAAAACATGTAAAAACCGGGATTGAAAAAGGAAAAGACTATATCAATTCCGTTTCGAAAAACAAGTACGAACCCGCGCTTGCCGGAATAGCACAGGATATTGAAAATACTCACAATGTGAAGAATACGCCTTTGTTGAAAAGTATTATTGAAGAGCAGAAAGAGAGTGTTCTCAGTAAATCTGAAACTTCTAACAACACGGCCATAGGTAATGTCAAACAAGGTGATAGTACCCCTCTCGCACCTGGCGGCGGATTAGCTGCTCACGAAGCAAAAGGCGGGCATCTTATAGAAAGACATGTTGGTAAGACTGATGAAGAGTTATTAGAGAGGCTACAGATAAATAAGAAGATACGTGCCTCTTCTAGTTTCACTGATAGGCCAACTGCAGAAAGAGTCGCTAATGAAACATTAATTAAACATAAAAAGGAAATTGAAGAGTGGTTAAAAAGTGATGTTAATGATCCATTACCGTTACCTTATAGAGGAACCGAAGTTATAGGTAGAGGAGTTTGTAAAGGTTCAAATGAAGTTAAAGATATGACTAATGCTAGAATAGTATTAAAGAAAAATGAAGATGGTAGCTTTATACTAACAGGCTACCCAACGAGGTGATATATAATGATTGAAATTAAAGTTTCTGATCCTGTATTTAGATTTCTCGGTGGACATTTCCACCAAGATATAGAGTCTCCGGAAAATGCACTTGATGAATATTTAAATGAAGCATCACAAAAACTAAAAGAAAGAGATTTAATAGCACTAACTGAGTTTGTAAATAGTGATTATTCTGAAGCAGATAAGAATGAATTTATAGAAGAAGCAGCGGATGGCATATACTTTCCAGAAGATGATATAACACCATTAGAATGGCTTAAGCAAGTCACTGAACAAATTAAAAAACACCTTAAAACAACATAGTTAGAAAAAGAGCCCTCTTATAGGGACTGACCCCATAAGATGAGACAAATAAAAACACCTTCAAGTTTGAATACGGATGATTGTTATCCGAAATTAGAC
>NZ_JAAMNL010000027.1:0-3047 GCF_011066015.1 Bacillus sp. EKM206B | reverse complement strand
TTCTCTCAAAACTAGATAACAGTAAGCATACATTCAAATTGGTTAAGTCCTCGATCGATTAGTATCTGTCAGCTCCATGTGTCGCCACACTTCCACCTCAGACCTATCAACCTGATCATCTTTCAGGGATCTTACTTCCTTGCGGAATGGGAAATCTCATCTTGAGGGGGGCTTCATGCTTAGATGCTTTCAGCACTTATCCCGTCCGCACATAGCTACCCAGCGATGCCCTTGGCAGAACAACTGGTACACCAGCGGTGCGTCCATCCCGGTCCTCTCGTACTAAGGACAGCTCCTCTCAAATTTCCTGCGCCCGCGACGGATAGGGACCGAACTGTCTCACGACGTTCTGAACCCAGCTCGCGTACCGCTTTAATGGGCGAACAGCCCAACCCTTGGGACCGACTACAGCCCCAGGATGCGATGAGCCGACATCGAGGTGCCAAACCTCCCCGTCGATGTGGACTCTTGGGGGAGATAAGCCTGTTATCCCCGGGGTAGCTTTTATCCGTTGAGCGATGGCCCTTCCATGCGGAACCACCGGATCACTAAGCCCGACTTTCGTCCCTGCTCGACTTGTAGGTCTCGCAGTCAAGCTCCCTTGTGCCTTTACACTCTGCGAATGATTTCCAACCATTCTGAGGGAACCTTTGGGCGCCTCCGTTACCTTTTAGGAGGCGACCGCCCCAGTCAAACTGCCCACCTGACACTGTCTCCCCGCCCGATAAGGGCGGCGGGTTAGAAGGTCAATACAGCCAGGGTAGTATCCCACCGATGCCTCCACCGAAGCTGGCGCTCCGGTTTCCAAGGCTCCTACCTATCCTGTACAAGCTGTACCAACATTCAATATCAGGCTGCAGTAAAGCTCCACGGGGTCTTTCCGTCCTGTCGCGGGTAACCTGCATCTTCACAGGTACTATAATTTCACCGAGTCTCTCGTTGAGACAGTGCCCAGATCGTTGCGCCTTTCGTGCGGGTCGGAACTTACCCGACAAGGAATTTCGCTACCTTAGGACCGTTATAGTTACGGCCGCCGTTTACTGGGGCTTCAATTCGCACCTTCGCTTACGCTAAGCGCTCCTCTTAACCTTCCAGCACCGGGCAGGCGTCAGCCCCTATACTTCGCCTTACGGCTTCGCAGAGACCTGTGTTTTTGCTAAACAGTCGCCTGGGCCTATTCACTGCGGCTCTCTCGGGCTTGCACCCTAACAGAGCACCCCTTCTCCCGAAGTTACGGGGTCATTTTGCCGAGTTCCTTAACGAGAGTTCTCTCGATCACCTTAGGATTCTCTCCTCGCCTACCTGTGTCGGTTTGCGGTACGGGCACCTCTCACCTCGCTAGAGGCTTTTCTTGGCAGTGTGGAATCAGGAACTTCGCTACTATAATTCGCTCGCCATCACAGCTCAGCCTTCACGGGAAACGGATTTGCCTATTTCCCAGCCTAACTGCTTGGACGCGGATATCCAATACCGCGCTTACCCTATCCTCCTGCGTCCCCCCATTGCTCAAATGGTGAGGAGGTGGTACAGGAATATCAACCTGTTATCCATCGCCTACGCCTTTCGGCCTCGGCTTAGGTCCCGACTAACCCTGAGCGGACGAGCCTTCCTCAGGAAACCTTAGGCATTCGGTGGAGGGGATTCTCACCCCTCTTTCGCTACTCATACCGGCATTCTCACTTCTAAGCGCTCCACAAGTCCTTCCGGTCTTGCTTCACAGCCCTTAGAACGCTCTCCTACCACTGTTCGAAGAACAGTCCGCAGCTTCGGTGATACGTTTAGCCCCGGTACATTTTCGGCGCAGAGTCACTCGACCAGTGAGCTATTACGCACTCTTTAAATGGTGGCTGCTTCTAAGCCAACATCCTGGTTGTCTAAGCAACTCCACATCCTTTTCCACTTAACGTATACTTTGGGACCTTAGCTGGCGGTCTGGGCTGTTTCCCTTTCGACTACGGATCTTATCACTCGCAGTCTGACTCCCAAGGATAAGTCATCGGCATTCGGAGTTTGACTGAATTCGGTAACCCGGTAGGGGCCCCTAGTCCAATCAGTGCTCTACCTCCGAGACTCTTACCTTGAGGCTAGCCCTAAAGCTATTTCGGAGAGAACCAGCTATCTCCAGGTTCGATTGGCATTTCACCCCTACCCACACCTCATCCCCGCACTTTTCAACGTGCGTGGGTTCGGGCCTCCATTCAGTGTTACCTGAACTTCACCCTGGACATGGGTAGATCACCTGGTTTCGGGTCTACGACCACGTACTCAATTCGCCCTATTCAGACTCGCTTTCGCTGCGGCTCCGCATCTTCTGCTTAACCTTGCACGGGATCGTAACTCGCCGGTTCATTCTACAAAAGGCACGCCATCACCCGTTAACGGGCTCTGACTACTTGTAGGCACACGGTTTCAGGATCTCTTTCACTCCCCTTCCGGGGTGCTTTTCACCTTTCCCTCACGGTACTGGTTCACTATCGGTCACTAGGGAGTATTTAGCCTTGGGAGATGGTCCTCCCGGATTCCGACGGAATTTCACGTGTTCCGCCGTACTCAGGATCCACTCAGGAGAGAACGAAGTTTTGACTACAGGGCTGTTACCTCCTATGGCGGGCCTTTCCAGACCTCTTCATCTACCTCGTTCCTTTGTAACTCCGTACAGAGTGTCCTACAACCCCAAGAGGCAAGCCTCTTGGTTTGGGCTGGTCCCGTTTCGCTCGCCGCTACTCAGGGAATCGCATTTGCTTTCTCTTCCTCCGGGTACTTAGATGTTTCAGTTCCCCGGGTCTGCCTTCTCATATCCTATGTATTCAGATATGGATACCACTCCATTACGAGTGGTGGGTTTCCCCATTCGGAAATCTCCGGATCAAAGCTTGCTTACAGCTCCCCGAAGCATATCGGTGTTCGTCCCGTCCTTCATCGGCTCCTAGTGCCAAGGCATCCACCGTGCGCCCTTTCTAACTTAACCGTTAAAAAGAATCACTACGTGATATCTTGCATTACTAATTGAATGTGAATTACTTCTGTTATCTAGTTTTCAAAGAACA
>NZ_JAAMNL010000026.1:0-5737 GCF_011066015.1 Bacillus sp. EKM206B | reverse complement strand
AATGCGATTTTCATGTCGATCAGATCAAGCCAGCTGTCTGTGACGCCGGCGTGGTCTTGGAAAAAGGCTTTGATGTTGTCAGCGCCCCGGCCTGAGAAGTCGCTGTCACCGAGGTCAGCCATACCTTGAAACGCTTTTTTTAGATTGACCATCTGACCGCGCAGTTTTTTATATTCACCCGCGCGCTGTTTGGCGGCGGCCAGCAGGCTGTTTGTTTCGAAAACTTTCATGACCATATCCTTTCATTCGAAATACTTCAACAAGATATTACCATGGAGGAATGAAGAAAAAGATCGCTGTACGATTCAAAAGGGGAAAATGAATAGTTTGGCCTGAGTCTTTTTGCTTATTCCTGAGTAGTTAAACATTTAAGTAATGAGGGTTATCAGCTGGTAGCTTGCTTGGAAACACCCGGCAGCGTTTAAGGCCCCCTTGTCACTTTTGGAATGCTCAAGCCGGTTAAAAAGGTTGGGACAGTCGCATTGTTTTTGCTTGGACATGTACAAGCCCTTAAAAAGAATTGAAAGCTGGCAGGAAGAGGTACCGTCCCTATGATGAATGAGCCCTTCTCGAAATGAGGATGGTTTTGTATGTCGTACGTTTGCCATCTATTTACAAACATTCATCGTCTTAATATAAATTGAAACTTATTTAGAATAATTAGAGAAAATTCTGACTAAAATGATTTAAAACAATTTAAAAAAATTTGGTATGCTCAATGCATGATTTAAAAGGTTTTCGTCAGGGTATACCCAAAATAGACCAAACTTTTCACTTGTAAACTGAGAGTTGCTGTAGTATATTAATCAAAGATAAACAAGAAATTCCAATTGACTTCTCTTGTTTAACCATGTAGAATAGAAAATTTGGAGGGATTTAAAATGAGTATCAGAGCATGGTTTGGCTTGGATGCAAAATATGACCTGGATAATAAAATCAATAAAGCGTTGAATAGGTTGTTAGAATTGTATTCCACTGCCCTGCAAAAATACTTTAAAATAGATTACTCCTCAAATTTTGATGATTTTGTTAAACGAATTAATGTCGATAATTTAAACAAACAAGACAAAATCTTTTTGCGATGGTTAACAGATGAGGGAATAAAGTCTTTTTCTATACTAAACCAAAAACTGCATGACGATTTACAGGTTATTTCTTCTATAGAATATGAAGAGTATCTTCTTAATGAAGAACTTGATATGCAGTATCCTGAAGATTTGAGAAATGTGATTATTTCCATAGCTAATAATTTACATGGATACATGTCTATATGTAATGAAAGTGAGCAAGCTGCTTCTCAGGAAAGATCTGTCTTGACTAGCAAAAAAAGGTTTTATAAAATTGGATATGGTAGTAAAACGGATGGAAATGAAAAGCCGTATCAAAGGACTACTAAAAGTAGTCCTTTTTTTATAGGAGGATTTTTATATGGAAGATTTGATGGGGTACTATACCCTTTGTGCTAACAGTGTTCAGTTAGATGAAGTGAAATTAGAACAAATGAATTGCATTAACAGAGGCTTAGAGAATAGAGTTGAAAATGAAGTAGAAATCTCTTTACAAAGAAGAGTTGAGTTAATTGATTCATCGAAAGCTGAAATAGCACTTAGAGCTAGAGTCGGGTTCGAGGAAGAAGGCCCTTTCTTTTTTGATATTGTCTATAGTGCTGTATGTAATTTGTCTGATCCTTCAAAGGAGGATGAATTTGAAAAATACACTTATGACCAAGTAGTCCCTTTATTACTTCCTTATGTGAGAGAATGTGTGGCAAGTATGTTGTCACGTATGGGTCTCCCGATTTTTACCATTCCTACTATTGATGTTTTGAAAACATTGGAAGTAAATAAGAGTAATGAAGAATTGGTAGAGTAACAAATGGATAAAACGAAAGATGTTAAGTTTAAGAGAAAGGACTATCCACCTGCACCTCATATTCTTGATTCAATAGAAAAGGTGTCCAAGCATTTTGAAACAAAAAGAGATTACATTTATGAATTTTGTGGAATGGTCCAGGCATCAAAGCGTTGGAGATTTTCACGGCGTTTATCTGATAGTTTGAAAATATGGAAGGCACAATTTATAAAAGATAAGCCAAATAGATTTGAAATAGCAGATATAATAGAAGACGCTTTTCTAAAATGTACTTCTGATGATGAGATAGACGAATTAAGAGGTGGTCTTCTAGAAGCTCTATTAATAGGGATAAAAGGTGGAGGAGTAAGCAGCCTTAATGACTATCAAAGCTACCTTAATAGAGGATGGGGAGCAAAGGTGTACTTAACTGCTGATAACCATACTAGAGGGATTTACTATGAATGCAACAAAAAAGAAACAGACGGATGCACTAATAGATCTACTGTAGATTATGGTGAATGGGATGGAAAGTTGAGTAACTTTTATGAGTGTAAGGCGAGCCCTAACAGTATAAGTTGCAAAGAAGTTATGTATATGGACTTTTTAAGAAGTGAGCTCGATAAAAGGGATATAGCACATAATATACATTTTGTTTCAGCTGAGGCAAAGTTAAGTGTTAAACTAAAGTTAGACTCATGGGGAGCGCATTCTTCTTTTATTCCTGTTGGTTATGAGGATTTAAAAGAAATGGCTAATTAAATTTATTTTGTTTATTTACTGTTGCAAATTTATCTATAACCCCAAAAGAGGGAGTTTCTGAAGGTCTTAGAGATTTTCAGAAACTCTTTTTTTATTGGTACCATGTTAAATACTCCATATTTACTTCTTTTTATCCCATTTCAATTCACCTTTCATCATTAAGCTCTTCACAGCTGCGCGAATATCCTTTTCGCTCTTTCCTGTTTTCCTTTTCAATTGTTCCATGGAGGGATTTTTTCCGAAGCGGGTCATATTAAAAATAATCCGATATACTTTACGCTCAAAATCGATCATTGCGATTCAACTCCTGAAGGATCATATACGAACGTAGGTTCTATTGTCGATAAATCTGATTTGGGGACAGTTGGGGACGAATTGGGGACCAACTTGTTCATTTTCAGCCAAAACAGAAGATTTTTAATCAGAAAGACTGGTCAGCAAACCTTATAAAATAAGGTTTGAAAATAAAACGTCTGTTCGTATCAGAAGATAATCACTGCCTTGACAGGGGAGAGGTAGCTGGTTCGAGCCATGTCGGAATCATAGCTTAAACCCTTGCGTAGCAAGGGTTTTTTAATTTCCCTTAATAATGCCGGTTTATCAAATTCGCAAGTTGTTGGCGAACTTGATTTTTTGGCTAGAAATTTATTGGCTGTATCTCTTTTTAGGATCAAAATAGTTGAAAAGTTCAGCTAGTGATGCCGTCAAGTAGATCCAAACCGCACTGTCGGTATTGCATTTCTATCCGATAAGAAAGCCGAAAAATTCGGTATCAATATAAAAAGGCCCTCCATAAAATGGGGGCCTTTCAGTGTTTCTTTTAAATAGCCTCTTTTAGTTGTTCTATTACACTTTTTAACCATTCTATAGGCGGTAAGCCAATTGTCGGGAAATATATTTCTGCATTACACTTTATAATGTCTTCCTTTTCTTCTTTAGTTAGATCGCTATTTAGAAACTCTTCGCAATACTTTACTGTAAATAGCAAACCTTCTTTACTAATTTCCTCAATAAATTCGTCTAAGGCGTGTTCAGGGGATTGGGTATCTTGATGAAATGTTGCACCTAAAAAATTTTCTAATTCATCTAAGAAATCATACCTTTCATCCATGATACTTCCTCTCTTTCTATTTGGTTGGATATCCTGTAAGGATAAATTTACCGTTATTATCTTTTTTGAGTATAATTTTTGCGTTTGTAACGTTTTCTACTAGATCTGAATTTCTTGATACACTTCTGCCGATTATTTCTCCATCGCCCTTGTATCTTAACATTAATTTAGGTTTTTTAGGATCATCAATCCAATTTTCGATTTTCTTTATATTTTTTGGATCGTTTAAAACTGAATTAGCAATTCTTTCAGCGGTAGCCCTATCTTTAAAAGTAGATGAAGCTGTAATATGTGGGTTAGGATCAGTTTTCAGTCTTTCTATTAATTCTTTATCTGTTTTCCCAACATGTCTTTCTATAAGATGCCCGCCTTTTGCTTCATGAGCAGCTAAGCCACCGCCTGGTGCGAGAGGACTGCTGTCTCCTTGTTTAACACTATGTATGCCGTTATTGTCAGAAGTCACTGATTTACTGAGAACACTCTCTTTCTGATCTTCAATAATACTTTTCAACAAAGGCGTATTCTTCACATTGTGAGTATTTTCAATATCCTGTGCTATTCCGGCAAGCGCGGGTTCGTACTTGTTTTTCGAAAAGGAATTGATGTAGTTTTGTCCTTTTTCAATCCCGGTTTTTACATGTTTTGCGGCCGCTTTTTCTCCGGCTTCCAAGACGTTATCCACTTTGGCGGCACCTGTTTTAGCGAGCTTGCTTGTTACTTTTACAGCTGAGCCGGAACCTTTGAGTCCGACGATGCTTATTTATTGATTTTGTCATCATTCATCGAGGGGCGAATTGGGGACGGAACTGCTTTTTGGGCTGATTTTGAAGTACATTCGCTGTATACTGCAAGGGAGATAAACATCGCCTTTAAGGCGTAGGTCTTTGCCGAAACCTGTTCATTTCAGAGAAATACAGAAATTTCGTATCACTGAACGGCTAAAGTGATAACGATCAGCAGCTGGTTAATCCAGCTGTTTTTTTGTATTTGAAAAACGGAATATTTAGTTTTTTATGGCAAATACAGCGGCACTCCGAAAATCATTCACAATACAGGAAATGACGGATGCGGCCGCCAATGAAATCAGTTATATGTCGGGTAACAGCGAATCGACAAGCTATCATTTTGCCGTCGATGATAAAGAAGTGATTCAGGGGGCTCTTCATCTGAAGGCAAGAAAGCATCCTTCCTCTTGTCTTCCGGTTTTTTTAAGTTGAAAACCCATTAAAATCCGAGGGGAGAGCGTAAAACAGATTCGAACGGCGCTGTCGCCCTTCATTATAGCGAAAGAACTTCGGGATTGATGGTGCATATAGAGCGAAGACAGCGAATGCAGTAATTCGATTTCAATTGATGAATGGATTAAAAGCTGATGAATTTATGCGCTTGAACCAAAGTAAAACTTGAAGTGTTGTTAAAATAAGCGGAGACCCTTTCCTTTTTTACAGACTCTCTCCCACACTGACAAGAAGAGGTTTGTGTTAAAGCAAAATCTAAGAAATTAAACCCAAAAAGATTGCAACGACAAGCTTCTAAAGAGATGAAAAATATCGGGATATCAACTAAGGCATAAAAAGCGATAAAACAGGAGCTTGAAACAAGAAAAGAAAAAACAACTGAATAGAAAATAAAGAGAAAAAATAAAGGAACAAAAATATTTAATCAGAAAACAAAAAGCAAAAGAAAAGCATAGGGGCAGATTGAAAAGTTGAGCGGCATCAGTTTTTTGCTTCGGACTGATTTAGAGAAAAAGAAGTATAAGTCAGAGCCCTTCTCAAGACGAGGAGGGTTTTTCTGCAATTTATTCAAATACACTTACATCAGTAAATGCGGCTGAACGTTTCAGTACGATTCAGCTCAAGTATGGTTTGAAGCCAGACGCATTTACGGACCAAAAACGAAAGCGAAATTGAATTAATAAAAGAAGCCCTTCTTATGGGACTGCCCCCCGTTTTTGAGACAGGGGTCAAAACACCTTTTAAACAGCCAATTGCCGATAGTTTATCGGTGATT
>NZ_JAAMNL010000025.1:0-7981 GCF_011066015.1 Bacillus sp. EKM206B | reverse complement strand
GCTGAAGGGATCGGTCTTGAAAACCGACAGGGGTGTCAAAGCCCGCGGGGGTTCGAATCCCTCTTCCTCCGCCATATTGATTTTAAACCTAATGAAACTCGAGCATATATTGGAGATTGTTTTGTCCGCTGCATGTGATGCAGCGGATTTTTTATATGCAAAAAAAGCGATTTTCTCTGTTCGGGGAAAATCGCTTTGCTATTTTTATTTATTTCTGTTTTCGTTGATCACGTGACTGATTTTTTCGATCAAAGGTTCCAGTGACTGTTCATCAGCTTCAAGGTCATAATCTTCAATGCGCACTTTCAGCACAGGGCAGGCGTTAAAACCGCTGATCCAGTCTTCGTACCGTGTATACATCTCTTCCCAATAGGAGCGGTTTGTCTGCAGCTCCATCTCGCGGCCCCGCTTTTCAATCCGGTTTATAATGTTTTCAAGGTCGCCTTCTAAATAGATCAAAACATCAGGATGCGGGAAGTACGGCGTCATAACCATCGCCTCAAATAGGCTTGTGTATGTTGTGTAATCTGTCAGCGACATGGTTCCTTTATCGGCATGCATTTTTGCGAATATGCCTGTATCTTCATAAATCGAACGGTCCTGCACGAATCCGCCGCCTGATTCAAACATATTTTTCTGCTCTTTGAACCGCTCAGCCAGAAAATAAATTTGCAAATGGAAGCTCCAGCGTTCAAAATCGTGATAAAACTTCTCTAAATAAGGGTTTTCATCCACTTCCTCAAGTGAGGTATGAAACCCGAGCCGTTTTGCTAAAGCTTTGGTCAAAGTCGATTTTCCGACTCCTACCGTTCCTGCTACTGTGATAATGGCGTTGTTTGGAATATGAATGTCTTTCATTTAATAAGCTCCTTTACCTGACGGGCAATTCTTTCATAGTCTGTCTTATTCAAAACAAAGTCTTCAGTATCACCGTCAATGGTCAGTACAGATATATCCGGATCTTCTTCCTGAAGCTGTCTGATGGCTGTGTCGTAATCTGCAATGAGACGTTCCAGATATTGATGCTCGATATTTTTCTCAAACGGGCGCCCGCGTTTTTCAATGCGTTGAAGCAATGTCGGCAGGCTTGCCTTTATGTATACAATGATATTCGGTTTCGGCAGGTCGTGAGTGAGCAGATGATAAATCTGCTTATATTTCTCAAGCTTTTGGCCGTGCAATGTACGCTCTGCGAAAATAACATTTTTATAAATATGATAATCGGACAAAACGGGCTGTCCTTGTTTTAAATAATCTCGATCGGTGTCTTCAAGCTGTTTATACCTGTGACATAGAAAAAACATTTCAAGCTGGAAACTCCACTCCTCGATATTGTCATAAAACTTATCGAGATAAGGGTTGTCTTCCACAATCTCATTAATCATAGGAAAACCGAGCTCTTTAGAAAGCATCGTAGCGAGTGTCGTTTTTCCTGCCCCGATAGGACCTTCTACCGCGATAAAAGGGGCTCTGTTCATTGAAAATCCTCCTTAATTCTGCAAACATCCGTCAGCTGCCGGCCTTTATATTGTATCACACTCTCAGAAAAGCCCATGAAAAAAGACGCTTCCAATTAACGAAACGTCTCTTTTACAATATGAAATTGATCGTTGAGCAAAAGCCAGTTTTGCGGGAAGGAGAGGCCGAGTTTCCAATAGCTGATTCCTCTTAAATGCAGTTCTTTAATTAAATTGAATTTCGCTTGAATGGATCGTGCGTCTTCAAACCATACTTCATGACGTCTCTGATTTTCATCCGTGTAACGAAAGAATGGAGCCTGGGCGGTTTCGTCATATTGAATGTCGACTTTATGGCGTGCTGCCAGAGCGATTGCCTGCTGAGGACTGACGGCTTTGGCTGTCGTTCCCTGTTTAAAAGGCAGTGTCCAATCGTAGCCGTACATGTTCTGGCCCATAACGATTTTTGAAGAAGGCATTTCCGTCAGCGCGTAATCAATGACATTTCTTACAGGGCCGATAGGTGATACGGCCTGAGCCGGGCCTCCGCTGTACCCCCACTCATATGTCATGATGACGACAAAATCGACGATTTCTCCATGTGCCCTATAGTCATGTGCTTCATACCATTTGCCGGCCTGGGTCGCGCTCGTTTTCGGAGCAAGCGCCGTTGAAATCTTCCAGCCTTGACGGTGAAAAATCGTCCTCGCTTCACGTAAAAAACGATTGTAGGCTTCTCTGTCCTGAGGACGTAAATATTCGAAATCAAAATGAATATCGCGAAAGCCGTGCTGTTTAGCCGTGGAGACGATTTCCTGAAAGAGTTTTGTTTTCACGGTATTATCATTCAAAATGAGCCGCCCGAGATCATCGCTGAATGCGTCATTTTCAAGGTTGGTGATGATCATCATCAGGGCGGTGTTGTGCCTGTCACTGATGCTTCTTAAATTGGTGAGAGGCGGTTCCTTTAAAGTCCCGTTCCGCTGCACTTGAAAACTGAATGCGCCGAGGTATGTTAAATAAGGTGAGGCCTCTCTTGCCGCCTGCTGCAGATTAGCGCTTACGCTCGTTCCCCGCGGTTCTATATATGCATTTGATTCGATATCGGGCTTATTTGTCTGCTGCGGAATGTAAAGGCGGGTCCCGCTTTGCAATGGAGTGCTGAGCTGAATTCCGTTCACCCTCGCAAGCTCCGCGGCCGATATATGAAAACGGCCGGCGATTGCCGCAAGAGTATCGCCTTGTTTCACTTCGTAATATTGACCCTCAATCGGGATGACAAGAGTTTGTCCGACAACCAGTGTATTGGGATTCGGCAGTTTATTTGCTTCCGCAATGACATTTGCGGCTGTCCGGTAGCGCGCCGCAATAGCGGAAAGCGTGTCGCCCCGTTTCACTACATAGATCTGAATGAAAAACGCCTCCTTTCATATCCGCTATCAAATGTATGAAAAAAGGAGGCCGATCATGTTTATTTTTCGTCGATAATTTGTTTTTCCGTGGTTATTTCCGCGAAGAGAACATTCTCCATCATCGTCAAGGCGAAATCATTGTCTTCGTCGCTATTGGAAGCGGTGCAGTCTTTCGGGATGGTAATGCTGTATTCTCTCATATAAGCGTCGTTAGCTGTGAACAGCACACAAATATTTCCGGCAATCCCCGTAATCATTAATCGGTTCACTTGCAGCTCGGTCAGAAGAGTATGAAGCGCCGTTTCATAAAAAGCGGAATGCTTCGGTTTAATGAGAAAATAATCATCCGGGTGAGGCGAGATATCTTCTATTATGGAAGTGCTTCTGTCATTGCTGCATTCCTCCCTGATGGCATCAATATCCGCCTTCCAAAGCCCGTAATGGTCATTAATATAAATAATCGGCCAGTTGTTTTGTTTTGCATGCTTCTTTAATGATAAAATACGGGGGACGATTTGTTTGGTTTTTTCAGCAAGACGTTCGCCCATATCAAATTGAAAATTGTTAATCATATCGACAATGAGAAGGGCTGTGTTGTTAGGTTCAGACAATGCCGGCAACTCCTTTCTGCTGGGGTATTCCTATTTTAACCTTTATGAGACATGAAAAAACTTAAGAAGAGAGCTTGAACCGATGAATGATGAATATTATATGAGAGAAGCCATAAAAGAAGCGGAAAAAGCAGAAGCGAAAGGCGAAGTGCCGATCGGAGCCGTCCTTGTTCTGCATGATGAGATCGTGGCACGGGCGCATAATCTGCGGGAGACCGAACAGCGGTCGCTGGCCCACGCGGAAATGCTGGCGATAGACGAAGCATGCCGCAAGCTGGGGACATGGAGACTTGAGGATGCCGTTCTTTATGTCACTTTGGAGCCGTGTCCGATGTGCGCGGGAGCCGTCGTGCTTTCGAGAGTCGATAAGGTTGTATTCGGCGCATTTGATCCCAAGGGGGGCTGTACAGGAACGCTGATGAACCTCTTGCAGGAAGAGCGGTTCAACCACCAAGCGGAAGTGGTGAGCGGCGTGCTCGGAGAAGAGTGCGGAGAAATGCTCAGCGCTTTTTTCAGAAAGCTGCGCCGGCAAAAGAAAGACATGAGGAAAAAGTTGTCTGAGTAGTACGGTTGCATTTTCTGCCTGAAGCAGATATACTTATGTGTGCATCATGAATGGTGCGCATATAAAAATTTGATATTTATTTTGCCGTGCTAAGCGGGGAGGTAGCGGTGCCCTGTACCCGCAATCCGCTCTAGCGGGGCCGAATCCCTTCTCGAGGTTCGTTTACTGTAAGGTCTGCCTTAAGTAAGTGGCGTTGACGTCTGGGTCCTGCGCAATGGGAATTCATGAACCATGTCAGGTCCGGAAGGAAGCAGCATTAAGTGAAACCTCTCATGTGCCGCAGGGTTGCCTGGGCTGAGCTAACTGCTTAAGTAACGCTTAGGGTAGCGAATCGACAGAAGGTGCACGGTAAATCAATCATCAAATTTCAGACTCACCTGTTTATGGCAGGTGAGTTTTTTCGTATATGAAAAACGGGTTTTGGCGTTAAAAGCACGTTCATGTATAATAAACATGATGAATAACAGAGGAGGGCGCATCCTGTGGGTTACCAAGCTTTATATCGAGTATTTAGGCCTCAGCAGTTTGAAGATGTGGTCGGACAGGAACACATTACGAAAACGCTGCAAAATGCCCTTTTGCAAAAGAAATTTTCTCATGCATATCTGTTTTCTGGACCGCGGGGAACGGGAAAAACCAGTGCAGCTAAAATATTTGCGAAAGCAGTCAACTGTGAGCACGCCCCCGTAGAAGAACCGTGCAATGAATGTGCGGCGTGCAAGGGGATCACAAACGGCTCTATATCAGATGTGATTGAAATAGATGCGGCGTCGAATAACGGCGTAGACGAAATCCGCGACATCCGTGACAAAGTAAAATTCGCCCCGTCGGCCGTCACCTACAAAGTATATATTATAGATGAGGTGCATATGCTCTCTATCGGCGCATTCAATGCGCTTCTGAAAACGCTGGAAGAACCGCCGGCACATTGCATTTTCATATTAGCTACGACTGAGCCTCATAAGATTCCTTTAACCATTATCTCCAGATGTCAGCGTTTTGACTTCAAACGGATTACATCCAAAGCAATTGTCGGACGAATGAAGACAATCGTCGATGCAGAGCAGCTGAAGGTGGAAGAAGGAGCCCTTGATATCATAGCGAGTGCTGCGGACGGAGGAATGAGGGACGCGCTGAGCCTGCTCGATCAAGCCGTATCATTCAGCGGCGAGGAGCTGTCGGTGGATGATGCATTGCTCATTACCGGAGCCGTTTCTCAGCACTATATTGGGAAACTGGCATCTGCTCTTCACCGCAAACAGGTTTCCGAGGCATTGGAAACACTGAATGAATTGCTCCAGCAAGGGAAAGATGCGGCCAAACTGATTGAAGATATGATTTTCTATTTTAGGGATATGCTCTTGTACCAGGCCGCTCCCGGTTTAGAAGGAGTCCTGGAAAAGGTGAAGGTCGATGAAACGTTTCGGAATCTGAGCGGTGACATACCGGCCCCTGCTTTATATGAGATGATTGATATCCTGAACAAAAGCCATCAGGAAATGAAGTGGACGAACCACCCAAGAATCTTTTTTGAAGTGGCTGTCGTGAAAATATGCCAGACGGCACAGCAATCCGCCGGAGACATCCCTGAGGTCGGCATGCTGATGAATAAGATTCAGCAGCTTGAGCAGGAAGTAGAAAGGCTGAAAAGCTCCGGTGTGAAGGTTCAGATGGAAAGCGCTCCGAAAGAAGCTCCGCGTCCTCAAAAAGGCGGAAAAAGCCATTACAAAGCTCCGGTCGGAAGAATTCATGAGATATTGAAGGAAGCCACAAGACCTGAACTTGAACAGCTTAAAAGCAGCTGGGGCAAGCTGCTGGCACATCTGAAACAGCAGAATAAGGTGTCTCATGCGGCTCTTTTGAATGACAGTGAACCGGTGGCTGCTGCTCAAAAGGCATTTGTGCTTAAATTTAAATACGAAATCCATTGTAAAATGGTTGCAGAAGACAATAACGGAGTCCGTACGAATCTTGAACAGATTCTCGAATCAATGCTCGGGAAAAGAATGGATTTGATTGGCGTTCCGGAAGCACAATGGGGTAAAATAAGAGAAGAATTTTTAAATGATCACCAGCAGGAAAGTGAAGGATCAAACGAACCGGCTGAAGAAGATCCGCTGATTGCAGAGGCGAAAAAACTTGTCGGAGCGGATTTAATCGAAATAAAAGACTAATAAGATGAAAGAGAGTGATTGAATATGCGTGGCGGAATGGGAAACATGCAAAAAATGATGAAACAAATGCAAAAAATGCAAAAGGATATGGCGAAGGCTCAGGAGGAGCTTGCTGAAAAAGTGCTTGAAGGCACAGCAGGCGGCGGTATGGTGACTGTAAAAGTCAACGGCCAAAAAGAAGTTGTAGACATTGCCATTAAAGAAGAAGTCGTTGATCCGGAAGATATCGAAATGCTTCAGGACCTGGTTCTTGCTGCGACAAACGACGCCCTCAAAAAAGTGGATGACATGACGAATGAGACAATGGGACAATTTACAAAAGGAATGAACATACCGGGTTTATTCTAGGGGGATAAATAAACATGCAGTATCCTGAACCAATATCAAAGCTGATTGACAGCTTTATGAAATTGCCAGGGATCGGACCGAAAACAGCGGTTCGTCTGGCTTTTTTTGTTCTAGGTATGAAAGAAGACACAGTATTGGATTTTGCTAAGGCGCTTGTCAATGCGAAGCGGAATCTGACATATTGCTCGATTTGCGGACATATAACAGATCAGGACCCTTGTTATATATGTGAGGACACAAGAAGGGATAAGTCTGTTATTTGTGTCGTGCAGGACCCTAAGGATGTGATCGCAATGGAGAAAATGAAGGAATATAACGGCCAGTATCATGTTCTTCACGGCGCGATTTCACCAATGGACGGCATCGGCCCGGAGGATATTAAGATTCCGGAGCTGCTGAAACGTCTTCAGGATGATCAAGTGACAGAAGTTATTCTCGCAACCAACCCTAATATTGAAGGGGAAGCAACAGCGATGTATATATCAAGGCTGTTAAAGCCCTCAGGCATCAAGCTCTCCCGTATTGCCCACGGTCTGCCCGTCGGCGGTGATTTGGAATATGCTGATGAGGTCACTCTTTCAAAAGCTCTTGAAGGAAGACGTGAATTGTAAGGGAGGAAAAGGCAAGGCATGGGTTTTCTTCGCAGAAATACATTAAGAAAAGAGTTTGATGAGAAGCTGATAGAACAGCTCTTTAAACAAAAAGAAGAATGGAACAGACAGAAGAGTCTGGTCGAGAAAAGTCTCGAGCCCTCCGCTGAGGTGTTGTTTGAGCTGAAAGTCGCTGAATCTAAGTACTTTTTTTATTTGAAAGAAGCGAAGCAGCGGAATTTGAAAATGAGCAGATGGAAGTAAGAGGTCTATTCTCCGGGATCTTCTCATAAGCTTGTACTAAACAAGCGAGGGGGAAGATTCATGGAGCCTTTTTTCATTATCGGTTTGATTGTCGGTCTGGTTGCTTTGCTTTTTTTATGGGGAGTATCTTCAAAACCGCTAAGATGGATTGGTGTGACCGCCATTAAATTTATTGCCGGCGCGATTCTGCTGGTGGGTGTGAACTTGTTCGGGAGCAGTCTCGGTATTCATATCCCTGTTAACCTGATTACAACGGGCATCAGCGGGATTCTGGGGATTCCCGGCATCGCAGCTTTGATAGTCATTAAACGCTTCATCATTTAATTTATCAATTATTGTTGACATGTTGGATCAAGGGTGGTATTCTAATATACGTCGCTGATGACGAAACGAATTCTAAAAAAGAAATTTCAAAAAGTTGTTGACGACATTGAAGTTGATATGTTACAATAATTAAGTCGCTTCAAGAGCGATGAACAAAGTTCTTTGAAAACTAAACAAGACAAAACGTACCTGTTAATTCAAAGTTTTAAATAAATCGCACAGCGATGTGCGTAGTC
>NZ_JAAMNL010000024.1:0-8853 GCF_011066015.1 Bacillus sp. EKM206B | reverse complement strand
GAACCCCCGCGGGCTTTGACACCCCTGTCGGTTTTCAAGACCGATCCCTTCAGCCAGACTTGGGTATTCCTCCGTATCGACATTTAATAATATACCACATGACCTAAATTTCAGTCAAGCGCTTTTTCATATTTTTTATTTCATTTCTTAAACAGCTTGTCCGTCAGCTTTACTATCATACAAAAGTCTTGCGTCCAATTCAACCTCAGTATGCCATACGGGCAGGAAAACACAGTAAAAATCAAGAATAGATTCAAACAGATACCTGCTCATAAAGGTGGAGAACATAATGAAAATCATCATTGCACCGGATTCTTTCAAAGAAAGCATGACATCAAAAGAAGCCGCTGACAGCATAGAAAAAGGATTCAAAGCGGTCTTCCCTGACGCGGAATATATCAAGATACCCGCGGCCGACGGCGGAGAAGGAACCGTTCAGGCTTTGACGGATGCCACTGGCGGAAGCATCATCAAAAAAACTGTGACCGGTCCGCTGGGAATGCCGGTAAACGCCGCATATGGACTTCTGGGAGACGGACGCACAGCAGTCATTGAAATGGCGGAAGCATCGGGACTTCATCTCGTTCCCCGCCATCTCAGAGATCCGTTGAACACAACGACAAGAGGAACGGGTGAACTGATAGCAGATGCAGCTTCCCACGGGGCGGGTGAGATCATCATCGGGCTTGGCGGGAGCGCAACCAATGACGGCGGAACAGGAATGGCGAGCGCGCTCGGTGTGCGTTTCTTAAATGAGGAAGGTCAGGAGATACCTGACGGCGGAGGCGCTCTGCACACCCTAGCTTCTATTGATATAAGCGGTCTCTCTCCTGAACTGAAACATATCCGTATCCGTGCCGCATGTGATGTCGAAAATCCTCTGACCGGTGAAAACGGCGCTTCATATGTCTTCGGCCCGCAAAAAGGGGCATCCGAGAAGACTAAAGTTGTATTGGATCGCAACTTACGCCATTTCGCTGACGTATTGAGACGTCAGCACGATATCGAAGCGGATACCGTAAAAGGCGCGGGCGCCGCAGGGGGACTCGGCGCCGGACTGATCGCTTTCTTACAGGCAGAACTTCAAAGCGGGATTGACGTTGTATTAGATACACTGTCCTTCTCAGATCAGATAAGAGGCGCTGACCTTGTCATTACCGGAGAGGGGCAGATAGACGGACAAACGATATTCGGCAAAACCCCCGCCGGGATCGCCGCACGCGCATCTACTCAAGAAATTCCCGTTATCGCATTGGCGGGCTCCTTAGGCAAAAATTTCGAGCATGTTTACAGCGCAGGAATAACGGCTGTATTTTCTATCGTGCCCGGCGCTGTAAGTCTTGAAGACGCCTTAGCATCCGGCCGTTTTAACCTTGAAAGCACAGCCCGGAATGCCGCCGCTCTATACCGGGCAGCAAAAAAGGCGCGCCTCTAGGGCGCACCTTTTACGGTTTGATGACTTCTTTATTTCCCATATAAGGACGAAGCACTTTCGGAATGATGACACTTCCGTCTTCCTGCTGATAGTTTTCTAAGATGGCAGCTACTGTTCTGCCGACTGCAAGACCTGAACCGTTTAATGTATGCACATGCTCCGGCTTACCTTTCGCTTCGCGTCTGAATCGAATGTTTGCGCGTCTCGCCTGGAAGGCCTCAAAGTTACTGCAAGAAGAAATTTCACGGTATGTGTCTTGGCTTGGAATCCATACCTCAATATCGTACTTTTTCGCGGCTGTAAAGCCGAGATCACCGGTACACATGCTCATGACACGATACGGCAGTTCAAGCAGCTGAAGCACCCGCTCAGCTTGATTCGTCAGTTTTTCAAGCTCCTCATAAGAATCTTCCGGCTTCACGAATTTCACAAGCTCAACCTTGTTGAACTGATGCTGGCGGATCAAACCGCGTGTATCACGGCCGGCAGATCCCGCTTCTGAACGGAAGCAAGCGCTGAATGCGGCATAATTGATCGGCAGGTTCTCACCGGATAAGATTTCATCGCGGTGCATATTTGTAATCGGCACTTCCGCCGTCGGAATTAAGAAATAATCCTCTTCTCTGATTTTAAAAGCATCCTCTTCAAATTTAGGAAGCTGTCCCGTGCCTGTCATGCTCGTACGGTTTACCATATAAGGAGGAATGACTTCCGTGTAATCATATTCATCAACGTGAAGATCCAGCATAAAGTTGTAGAGCGCGCGTTCGAGGCGGGCGCCTAATCCTTTATAAAACACAAACCGGCTGCCTGTTACTTTTGAAGCGCGTTCGAAATCAAGAATGTTTAAATGGTCTGCGATATCCCAATGCGGTTTCGGCTCATACGAAAATGCCGGCGCCTCTCCCCACTTGCGGATTTCAATGTTATCATCTTCCGTTTCCCCGACGGGCACTGAATCGTGCGGGATGTTCGGAATAGACAGAAGGATGGTTTCGAGCGTCGTTTCGACAGTACGAAGCTCTTCATCAAGCTTCTTAATTTCTTCGCCCACTTCACGCATCTCTTTAATAATATGATCAGCGTCTTTTTTCTCCCGTTTCAAAACGGCGACCTGCTGAGATACTTCATTGCGTTTTCCCTTCAGTTCTTCTACTTTACCGATAAGCTCTCTTCTCTTTTCGTCCAGCTCTTCAAACTTGTCAAAGTCAGATAAGTCTTCGCCTTTTGGAATGAGCTTCGCTTTCACCTCTTGAAAATTGGCTCTCAGCACCTTCGTATCAATCATGCCTAACAACTCCTATCTGTTTTTATCGAAAATAAAAAAGAGCCCTCATCCCCTAAAAGGGACGAGAGCTCTCGCGTTGCCACCCTGATTGAAAACAAGCTCATACTTGCTTCCCGCTTTAACACATAACGGTTTTCCCGTAAATGCCTACTTGGTTTCAGCATTTCGCTCAAGGACGGATTCGGACAGCATCTTTCACCGATTCGCACCACCCATCGGCTCTCTTTGAAAGAGAGGCTTCCTACTGCTTCCTGTCA
The DNA here is from genome assembly GCF_011066015.1 of Bacillus sp. EKM206B. Classification (NCBI taxonomy): domain Bacteria; kingdom Bacillati; phylum Bacillota; class Bacilli; order Caryophanales; family Bacillaceae; genus Bacillus; species Bacillus sp. EKM206B. The sequence goes on along the minus strand of NZ_JAAMNL010000024.1, from coordinate 5,873 downwards.
ACGCTTTTCGATCTTTATTTGTGTTTATAATGTACTATAAGTATCAGCGGTTTTCAACTGTTTTATACAGCTGTTTCCTGCTTATGCTTTTCCGCCATCTTCACAAACAGCTCTGTCACCCGGTGATCATCCGTCAGTTCAGGATGGAACGAGCAGCCGAGGAAATTCCCCTGCTTTGCAGCCACGATGCGTCCGTTATGCTCACAAAGCACTTCAACATCTTCTCCGGCTTCTAAAATATGCGGCGCGCGAATAAATACACCCGTAAACGGCTCATCAAGGCCTTTAATCGTCAGATCAGCTTCAAAGCTGTCGACCTGACGGCCAAAGGAATTACGCTCGACGACAACGTTCAACAGCCCTAGATGAGCGTTATCCGTTCCCGCTATCTCTTTGGCTAAAATAATCAGACCGGCGCATGTGCCGAACATCGGCTTGCCTTGGGCGGCAAACTCGCGAAGCGGCTCCATAAAATGATACGTATCCATTAAACGCCGCATCGTCGTGCTTTCCCCGCCCGGCAGGATTAAACCGTCGATGTCATTCAGCTGTTCAGGACGCTTAATGACGACACCTTTTGAACCACATGCTTCAATTGAACGAATATGTTCTCTTACTGCTCCTTGAAGTCCAAGTACACCAATTGTTAACATGCTTCCAGCTCTCCTATGGTTTTACCAGCCGCGTTCTTGCATACGCTGTTCCGGCAATAGATTTGAGATTTCGATTCCTTTCATTGCTGTGCCTAATTCTTTAGAAAGCTCAGCGATCAGTTTGTAGTCTGTGTAATGAGTCGTTGCTTCAACAATTGCTTTGGCGAATTTAGCAGGGTTGTCTGATTTGAAAATACCTGAACCGACAAATACGCCGTCAGCGCCAAGCTGCATCATCAATGCCGCGTCAGCAGGCGTCGCTACTCCGCCGGCAGCAAAGTTCACTACAGGCAGTTTGCCGTCACGCTTGATTTGAAGAAGCAGTTCATAAGGAGCGCCGAGGTTTTTAGCTTCAGTCATCAGCTCATCATCGCTCATCGCAACAACTTTGCGCACTTGCGCGTTTACTTTTCTCATATGGCGGACAGCTTCCACAATGTTTCCTGTTCCCGGTTCGCCTTTTGTACGAAGCATGGAAGCTCCTTCAGCGATACGGCGCGTTGCTTCGCCGAGATCACGGCAGCCGCATACGAACGGGACTGTATATTCGTTTTTATTTAAATGAAATTCTTCGTCAGCCGGAGTCAGAACTTCACTTTCATCGATGTAATCTACTCCCATTGCTTCAAGGACACGCGCTTCAACGATATGTCCGATACGCGCTTTTGCCATTACGGGAATGGATACAGCATTCATTACTTCTTCAACGATTGTCGGATCAGCCATGCGGGCAACACCGCCGGCAGCGCGAATATCAGCCGGAACGCGTTCTAACGCCATTACGGCAACAGCTCCCGCCTCTTCCGCAATCTTCGCTTGTTCAGCATTTACAACGTCCATGATGACGCCGCCTTTTTGCATTTCCGCCATGCCGCGTTTTACACGATCAGTACCTGTTTGAGCCATTATTTGGTCCCCCTAGTCAATGTATAGTTAGTTAATTTCTATCTCTTATTGTATCCCAGAAATACAATATTTCATATGGGTATTCTTATTTTACAGCGAGATGAATAAGATAGATATCATTTTTTACTAATAATTTGGTTTTTTCAGTATATTAAGCAAAAGAGCCCTAACTTTCATCAGAGCTCTTTCTTATTTCTTAAAACCAGCCTGTTACCGTGTCAACGGCGCTGTTCCAGATACCGGAGAAGAATCCGCCGATGCCGCGCATCATCTGAACAAACCAGTTTGCTTTATCTACATCATTTTTCGTTACAAGATTCACGCTGAACTCTTTGGATTTGAGGAAGCCATAGTCTTTGTCACTGCCTTTGTATGTAACTGTCAGCGTTCCGACTTTCGTTCCCTTTTTCACAGGAGCCGTGATTTCTTTTTTATCTAAAGTCACTTCGGCTTTATAGTTCTTTTCATCCCCGCTTTTCACAGGAATAGAAAGCGCCTTGTCAGTAACAATATCGACTTGCTTGTCTTTCCCTTTTTCAACGTCAATCGTTTTGTGCCCTTTTACTTGAGAGCCTTCAGGGTAAAGATCTTTCATTGAGAAATTGCTGTTAAATGCGTAATCGAGCATTTTTTTCGTTTCATCAAAACGTCCGGTATGCAGGTTGCCTTTTGCGTCTAATACAACGGTGATGACCCGCATTCCGTTCCGCTGTGCTGTGCTTGTAAAACAAGATCCCGCAGAATCAGTAGAACCCGTTTTTAAGCCGTCAACGCCAGGGTATTCAGAAACAAGACCTTTTAACATGAAGTTCCAGTTCGGCATGTCCATTTCATCATCAGTGCCGGCTCTGAATTTCGTTTTAGCGATGCTTGTTGTTTTGAGAACTTCCGGATAATCAGTGATCAGGCGGTCTGCAAGAAGCGCCATGTCTTTAGCAGAAACTTCACTTTCTTCTTTAACGCCTTCTCCTTGCGGCTGCTTGCCGTGAAGGTCTTCATTCACAAGCCCTGTGGCATTTTTAAAATCATAGTTTGTCATGCCTAATTCTTTGGCTTTCGCATTCATTTCAGCGACAAATTTCGTTTCAGTTCCGGCAAGAATTTCGGCAACTGCAATCGCGGCTCCGTTGGCAGAGTAAATCGCCATAGCCTGATACAGTTCTTTAACCGTGTATTTGCCGTCTTTTCGAAGGGGGACGTTTGATAAACTGTTGTCTTGAGAAATTTCATAGACATAATCATCAGGAGTATACGTTTGATCCCATTTCACTTTTCCTTCTTTAATGGCTTCCAGAAGCAGATATTCAGTCATCATTTTTGTCATGCTGGCAATCGGCAGTCTTTTGTCTGCATTTTTACTGTATAAAATTTTCCCCGATGAAGCCTCAATCATTATCGCAGCTGATGCGTTGACATCAATCGGGTCATTGCCGGCTGCCTCCGCTTTAGACATTGGAACAAAGCAAGTTGCGGCCAGTGCCAGTACCACTAATGACACCAACAGCTGTTTCCATTTCGTGATGTTCAATCTTACGACCTCCGTCATTCATTTTAAATCTATAATTAAGCCGTTAAGGACATATTCAAATTCAAAACACAACAGTATAAATTTTATCACACTCGATATAAAAAAAATAGACAGAGTCAGCGACCCTGTCAAATGTTTTTTATTTGTAACAATTATGAGATTGTGTAGTTTGGTGATTCTTTCGTAATTTGGACATCATGCGGATGACTTTCGCGAAGTCCGGCACCTGTCATACGGATGAATTGAGCCTCTTCTCTTAAAGCGCGCAAGTCTTTTGAACCGCAATATCCCATACCTGAACGAAGACCGCCGACAAGCTGATACACTGTTTCTTCTACAGGACCTTTGTACGGAGTCCGTCCTTCGATACCTTCAGGGACGAATTTCTTATTTTCTTCTTGGAAATATCGGTCTTTACTGCCTTTTTCCATGGCAGCGACAGAACCCATACCGCGATACACTTTAAATCTTCTGCCTTGATAGATTTCAGTCTCTCCCGGGCTTTCTGAAGTACCGGCAAGCAGACTTCCGAGCATTACGGCATGTCCGCCTGAAGCCAACGCTTTCGTAATATCTCCGGAGAATTTAATACCGCCGTCTGCGATAATTGTCGCGCCGTGTTTTCTCGCTTCAGTGGCACAATCATAAATGGCAGTGATCTGCGGTACGCCTACACCTGCAACGACGCGTGTCGTACAGATTGAACCAGGTCCGATTCCCACTTTGACAATATTTGCTCCGGCTTCAATCAGAGCTTTTGTCGCTTCAGCCGTTGCAACATTTCCTGCGATAATGTTCAGTTCAGGATATGTTTCACGGATTTTCGCGACTGTGTTCAGTACGCCTCTGGAATGTCCGTGAGCCGTATCAACCACGATAACGTCGACATTCGCTTCAACAAGCTTGCTGACGCGTGTCATTGTATCGCCTGTCACGCCTACCGCAGCGCCGACAATAAGGCGTCCGTGTTCATCTTTAGATGAATTCGGGAATTCGATAACCTTTTCAATATCTTTGATCGTGATAAGACCTTTTAATTTGTTTTGGTCATCCACTAACGGGAGTTTTTCAATTTTATGTTTCTGTAAGATTTTTTCTGCTTCGTCTAATGTGGTTCCCACAGGAGCCGTAACCAGCTCTTCTTTTGTCATGACATCACTGATTTTCATTGAATAATCAGAGATAAAGCGAAGGTCACGGTTTGTAATGATACCGACAAGCTTTTGATCGTCTTTATTATCTACGATCGGAACACCGGAAATTCTGTATTTCCCCATCAAATGCTCCGCATCGAATACTTGATGATCAGGTGTTAAAAAGAAGGGATTTGTAATAACGCCCCGTTCAGAACGTTTGACTTTGTCAACATGTTCAGCCTGCTGTTCGATGGACATGTTTTTATGGATAATGCCCAAGCCGCCCTGTCTGGCCATCGCAATCGCCATAGCTGATTCTGTTACTGTATCCATTCCCGCACTGATGACAGGAATGTTAAGCTTTAACGTCTTTGTCAGTTCAACAGATAAATCCACATCACGCGGAAGTACGTCTGATTGAGCCGGTACGAGCAGTACATCATCGAACGTTAAGCCTTCTTTTGAAAATTTACTTTCCCACATTAGTAAATCCCCCTCTTTTCGGCAAAATATTATATGTAGATTATCAACTAGAAAACAGCATGTCAAGGAAGCGAAAAAGAGTTGAAATATTTAGATAAAGGAAAGGGTTTAAAAATACATATGAGAGATCATGAGTGGAAAGAGTTATCATTATTTTATTCCGTAGAATCTTCCCAGAAATTTCTAAATAAAGTCTATACAGAAAGCGGTATGGAAGAACCAAAACGATATGCGTTTAAGAACAGTGAGCGCTTCATATTCTTTATCAAACACGCCGAGTCCTTTTATAAGCAGGCATCTCTTTCCCCTTTAGAAATTAAGCCTATTCTGTTGTTTTACGGGATGTCACAATTGCTGAAAGCCTGCCTTCTGACCACAGATCCAAGCTATCCAAGCCATGCCTCAGTACTCGCGCATGGCGTGACTGCCCGGAAACGCAAAAAGCAAAATTACTCCTTTAGGGATGATGAAGTGAAGGTGCAGCGCAATGGCTTATGTATTCATGTAATGAAGCACTTATTCGGGATAGCTGGTCTTGAGGAAGAACGGTACACAATGAAGAAATTGCTGACAGCCATACCTGAATTGCATACTGTCTTTTACTTCCAAGAGAAAAAGAATTGGCTGACCCGAGTAGAGCTGAAAGATGACCTTATTTCAGTGCCTGAGCATGCGGTGATTCATTACAATATGTCTGATTCCCGCTTTGCTGAATATATCAACCATCATTTGAAGTGGTCTTTTCTGAGGAAAGACCATAATCACTTGGTTTTTGAGGCTGACCCGATAGACAGAGAACCTTGGTCTTCGCCAAATTTATTGTTTCACTTGGAGAAAAATCAATATTATATTCCCTCTCAGCGTGATCACTTCCTCCATCTTCCGGAAATGATTATTCATTATTTGGTCCTCTACAATATCGGGATGATTGCGAGATATGAAACGGAGTGGTGGTATGAACTGCTGACACAGCATGTCAGTGATGATTATGTGATGATCCGCCGGTTCTTAGAGGTCACGGAACGAAAATTTCCGTATTACGTTTCTAATTTTCTAAAGCAATACTTATAAACAAAAAAGGCAGCTCATGATGAGCTGCCTTTACCGTAATGATAGCTTGGCGGCGTCCTACTCTCACAGGGGGAAACCCCCGACTACCATCGGCGC
>NZ_JAAMNL010000023.1:0-9257 GCF_011066015.1 Bacillus sp. EKM206B | reverse complement strand
ATTTCCAAGGACGGTTTCGTCAAAATGCCGACACGTTCGTCAGCCGTGACGCCGCAGTCCATGAGAATGCGCGCGATGCGATTCGCCCTTGCGTTCAGCTCGCCGTACGTCCATTTCGCGCCGTTGTATGCCGCGGCCGGCCGGTTCGCGTAGCGGGCGGCCGTTTCTTCAAAGAGACGGTGAACCGTTTTGTCCCGCGGCACAGAAATTGTTTTTCCTTTCCATGCGTTGAGGAGGGCTTGTTTTTCAGCATCGCTGATCAGTGAAATCTCAGGCAGCTTTCTGTCCGGACTTTCTGCCGCTTGCTTCAGAATCCGCAGGAACCCGGCGCTCCACTTTTCAATTGTTTCTTTTTTAAACAGATCAGTCGCATATTCAAACTGAAGGCCGAGACCTTCTTGATCCGTAAAGCCGCCGAGTGTCAGATCGAATTTCGCCGTGCCTTGGTTTGACTCATACGGAGTGATGCGCAGGTTCTCCAGTTCCAGTGTTTCTTTATCCGGATCTTCTGTCGTCACCATCACCTGGAACAATGGGTTACGGCTCATATCTCTCGGCAGGTCAAGCTTTCCGATCAGATCTTCAAACGGATAATCCTGATGCGCCAGCGCGTCGAGATTGGTTTGTTTCACCCGTTCGAGCAACCCGGCAAAGGTCTGCTCTTTTCGCGTTTCATTGCGAAGCGCAAGCGTATTGACAAACATCCCCGGCATTTCCTGAACTTCAGCGCTCGTTCTTCCGGCGGTCACCGAGCCGATAATGATATCGCGCTGCCCCGTGATTTTGCTCAAAAAGACATGGAACGCGGCGTGAAGCACCATATGAAGAGTCGCTCCCGATGATTCCATTAATTCACGCACCGCTTTTTCCGTTTCACGCCCCGCTCTGAAACGGACGGATTGTCCTTTAAAACTTTGAACCGGCGGACGGGGGAAATCGGTCGGCAGATTCAATTCAGGAAGCTCGCCGGAAAATGCGGAGAGCCAATAACGCTCATGGTCTTTCATCCGTTCGGCCTGCTCGGGTTCATTCTGCCAGACGGCGAAGTCTTTATAGTGCAGGGTCGGCGACGGCAGGCTTCCGCCTTTGTAAAGATGAGCGAGCTCTTTGACCAGCATGCTTCTGGACACGCCGTCGGCAATAATATGATGCATATCCAGCAGCAGCAGGTGTTTCTTTTCATTCAGTCTGACAAGAGCGGCCCGAATGAGCGGAGCCGCACTCAGATCGAACGGCTTAATGAATGCCTGAATGATAAGATCCGCTTTCTCCTCGTCTGCTGCTTCAAAGATGTGCAGGTCGATGTCAGCCTGTTCTGCGATCTGCTGCATCGGGCGGCCGTTTTGATCGATAAAGGACGTCCGCAAAGATTCGTGGCGATCGATCATCTGATTGAGCGCTTCCTGAAGCCTTGAAATATTGACTTCTCCTTCCATCAGAAGAACGGACGGCATATTATAGCTGATTGTCTCCCGGTCAAGCTGGTTCAGGACGTACATCCGTTTTTGGGCGGATGATAACGGGTACGCGTCTGCACTGTCTGCCGGTGAGATCATCCGATATCCCTCAGATACCGCTGATTTTTCGATATATGCGGCAAGCAGGCGGACAGTCGGCTGTTCGAACAGCGCTTTTAACGGAACCGTTTTGTCCAGTTCAGCCTGAATATTGGCGAGGAGCATCATGCCTTTTAAAGAGTGCCCGCCATAATCGAAGAAATTATCGTCAATGCCGAGCGTATCCGTACCGAGTGTCTGTTTCCAAATGCGGCACAGCTTTTCCTCCAATTCCGTTTCCGGCAAGGCTGAAGCTGTTTGCGCCGTTTGGCTGACGCCCGGTTTCGGAAGGGCGTTTTTATCGGTTTTTCCGTTGGCTGTGAGCGGAATGCGGTCTACTTGCATGAAATAAGCCGGAAGCATATGAGACGGCAGTGTTTCGGAAAGCCGTTTGCGAAGCTCAGAGCCTTTCAGCTCGCTGTCGGCTTTATAATACGCGCACAGTTCCGGCAGCCCGCCTTCGCTGACTGCGAGAACGACCGCCTCCTGAATGCCGTTTACGCTTAACAGCACAGTTTCAACCTCTTTTAATTCAATGCGGTAGCCCCGGATTTTCACCTGATCATCCGCACGGCCGATAAATTCAATCGTCCCGTCAGGAAGCCTGCGGACGACATCTCCCGTTTTGTACATGAGGCTGTCCGGTGAAAAAGGATTTGGGAGAAATTTCTCCGCCGTCAGCTGCGGACGGTGAAGATATCCTCTGGCAAGCCCCTTCCCGGTAATATAAAGCTCGCCGCTTGCGCCCGGAGGAACGAGCTGCATTGCTCCGTCCAATACAAGCGCGCCGGTATTCGCGATCGGGCGGCCGATGACGGGACGCTGTTCATATTGATCAAGGCGCTCCATATTGATCCGTCCGGCAATGGCGCCGATCGTCGTTTCCGTCGGCCCGTAGTGATTGATGAAGTCGGTATGGGCGTATACGTCATGAAACTTGCGGACATCGGACGTGATGATCTTTTCTCCGCCGAGCACCACTAAACGAAGCGGGCTGAAACGGCGTTCTGATGTAAAACGGGCTGTATTGACGATCATATGGAACAATGACGGCGTCAGTTTCATATACGTAATGCCGTTTTTCTGTATATACTCACCAAGCTGATCAGGCGCGGTGTACGTCTCTTTCGGCACAATGTGCAGCTCTCCGCCCGCCTGAAGAATCGGGAATATAGCCGTATAGCCGAGATCAAATGCGTAAGAAGACAGCAGCACGGATTTGTCAGCTTCGGTCAAACCGGCTTCACGGCTGAACCATGTGACATAATTGATTAGATTGCGGTGCTCCAGCTGGACGCCTTTCGGTTTGCCCGTTGTTCCCGAGGTATAAATGATATATGCAAGCTGGTCGGCGCCGGGCTCCGTTTCAAGCCGGTCGGCGCTTTCGTTCTGCCATTCTCCGTCTTCCATTACGACCGTTTTTCCTTTATAAACGGCGGCCGCTGTCATGTTTCTCTCATTGACGACCAGAAGCTTCGTTCCGCTGTCTTCGAGAGAGTAGCGGATTCTCTCTTCAGGAGTCTCCGGATCAATCGGGAGAAATGCCGCTCCGGCTTTCATGACGCCGAGAATCGCGGTAATCAAGTCGGCCGAACGATCCATCATAATGGCTACGATGTCCTCACTGCCCGTTCCACAAGCCTGAAGGTGGCGGGCAAACCGGTTCGAGCGTTCATCAAGCTCACGATATGTCAGACTTATTCCGCCCGCAACCGCTGTGAGATCAGGCGTTTTTTGCGCTTGCCGTTCAAACAGCGAAACAAAAGTGCCCTCAGGCAGATCCGCTTCCGTACGTTTTTCATCAGAAAGGAGCGCTTCCCGTTCAGGAGCGGACAGCAGGCTTGCGTCGGCCAGCTGAATATCCGGATTTTCAGCGCAGGCTTTAATCAGATTGACAAAATGAGCGCTCCAGCGGCGGATGGTTTCGTCCGCAAATAAGGCTTTCGCGTAATCAAAGCTCAATCCGACCTCTTCTCCGCGCTCAGCCGCTTCTAAGGAAAGATCAAATTTAGCGACATGATGATGCATGGAGTATGAAGAAATTTCCAAATCTCCGAGCCGCAGGGCCGGGATCTCCATGTTCTGCATATTAAATAACACGCTGAACAGCGGACTCCGGCTTGTGTCCCTCGTTAACGGCAGTTTTTCAATTAATTCTTCAAGCGGATAGCTTTGATGCTCAAAAGCTTGAAGGCTCGCTGTTTTCACCTCATCCAGAAATTGTTTGAACGTTTTTTTGCCGGCAGGATGCGACCGAAGCGCAACTGTGTTGACAAACATGCCTGGCACGTCTTGGAGATCAGGATGCTGTCTTCCGGCGGCCGGAGACCCGACTATGATGTCTTCCTGCCCCGAATATTTGGACAGCAGCACTTGAAAAGCGGCTAACAAGAACATGTACATCGTCGTATCCGTATCAGCCAGCAGCTTCTTAATCTGCGCCGTCACCTGTTTATCAAGCCCGAAGATGACGCGTTCCCCTTCAAAACTGCGCTCGGCAGGACGCGGGAAATCAAGCGGCAGATCCAACACCGGCAGATCGCCTTTGAACGTATCAAGCCAGTAGGCTTCGTGCTGATCGAGATTTGCTTTTTCACGCTGCCAGACTGAAAAATCCTTATAATGAATCTTCGGCAGCGCAAGCTCCGTGCCTTGATAAAGCTTCGCAAGATCACCGATGAAAATGCCCATTGAGCTTCCGTCCGTAATAATGTGGTGCATGTCAATCAGCAGAAGATGCCGGTCTTCTTCAAGCCGGATCAGCTTCGAACGGACAAGCGGCGCGCGGTTGAGCGCAAACGGCCTGATAAAGGCTTTTGTCAGCTCTTCTGCATCTTCTTCCCGGCCCTCGGCGGTTTCAAGCTCAAACGACACATTTTTGTGAATGGTCTGCACGACTTCTCCCTCTGCCATGTCAAACGACGTACGCAGTGTCTCATGACGGTTGATTAACGCCTGCATGGCCTCCTCAAGACGCTTTTTGTCTACTGACCCTTCCAGCAAAAGTACAGCAGGGACGTTGTAGCTCGTGCTTGCCTGTCCGAGCTGATTAAGGATATACATCCTGCGCTGTGCTGAGGAAACAGGATAATGCTTCTGATAAGGCGCTTGTCGGATCGGTTCAAACTGCTGCTCCTCCTCGCTCTCATGCTGCAAATAATGTGCAAGCTCCTGAATGGTCGGCTTTTCAAATAACACTTTAATCGGCACTTCTTTTTGAAAATGCTCCTGGATTTTAGCGGTCATCATCATGGCTTTTAAAGAATGTCCGCCAATCGTGAAGAAATTGTCAGTCACACCCGCTTTTACACCGAGAATGCCTTCCCAAATGTCAGCGAGTTTCTGCTCCGCTTCCGTTTTCGGCGCTACGTATTCTTTTTGAACGGCTTCAGCCTGAGGCTCAGGCAGCGCTTTTTTATCAATCTTTCCGTTCGCCGTCAGCGGAAACTGATTCATCTGGATGAAGTGCGCGGGAATCATATATTCCGGAAGTGATTCCGAAAGTGTTTTGCGCAGGTCTTCCGGCGAAAGGGCTTGGTCTGCCGTAAAGTAAGCGCAGATTTCATTTTCATCCGCTTTATTTTTCCGGATCACAGCCGCAGATTCCGTCACATTCTCCGCCTGGCTGATTTTCGCCTCGATTTCGCCGAGCTCGATTCTGAAACCGCGGACCTTTACTTGGTTGTCAATTCTGCCGAGAAACTCGATCGTGCCGTCCGGAAGCCACTTCGCCAAGTCCCCCGTCCGGTATATCATTTCATCCGGTCTGAACGGATCGCGGACAAACTGTTTCTCCGTTAATTCAGGCAGGTTCACATAGCCTCTTGCCACTCCGCTTCCGCCGACGCACAGCTCACCGGGCGCGCCGATCGGCTGGAGATTGCGGTTTTCATCCATAATGTACGCAGTGGAATTTCCGATCGGCTTCCCGATCGGGACCGAACCGTCATAATCCTGATCAATGAGAAAACTCGTCGAAAACGTCGTATTCTCCGTCGGCCCGTATCCGTTCCAAAGCGACAGCTCCGGTGATGCCTTCCTCACTTTGCTGACGATATGCGGCACAAGTGCATCACCGCCGATGATGAGGTGCCGGAGCGTGTTAAACATGCCGGCATCCTTTTGGGCAAGCTGATTAAACAGCGGAGACGTCAGCCACATGGTCGTGATCCGCTGCTCTTTCAGAAATTGGGCGAATTGTCCGGCGTCAAGCAGCGTCTCTTTTTTCACCGGGTGCAATGACGCTCCGTTCAGCAATGCGCCGAAGACTTCGAAGGTTCCGGCATCAAAGCTGACGGCTCCCGTTTGCGCCATCCGGTCTTCTTCATGAACCGGCACGTAATTCGAATGTTTGACGAGCCTGATGATATTTCTGTGTTCAATCATGACGCCTTTCGGTTTGCCGGTCGATCCGGATGTATACATGATATACGCCAAGTCGTTGCCGCCGGCCGGAAGATTCAAGTCTGTTCCGCTTACCGTTTCATCCGCGCTTTCATCCAGCATGACGACCGGGACTTGCAATGCGCCCGCTTGTTCTTGATAGTCCTGAACTGTCAGCACGAGCCGAATCGAGCTGTCTTCCGCCATAAAGCGGAGACGGTCCTCCGGAAAAGCCGGATCAATCGGCACATATGCGCCGCCTGCTTTTAGAACGGCAAGCATTCCGATAACGGTTTCCGCAGACCGGTCGTTCATAATAGCGGCGGTCCGGCCTTTTTCCAGCCCGCTCTTCACAAGGTGTCTCGCCAGACGGTTGGCCGCTTCGTTCACTTCACGGTAGGTCCATTCGCGTCCCGCTTCTTTTATCGCGATGCTTGCAGGTGTCCGGTTTGCCTGTGCTTCAAACAAACGGTGAACGGCCTCCTCTTCCGGAAGCGCCGTGTTCGTATCATTGAATATCTCAACAATCTGCCGCTCTTCTTCGCCTGAAACAAGGCCGAGTTCCTGCACGGGCGCGTCAGGCGTTCCGACCGCGGCTTTCATCATGCGGGTCAGATGGTGCGCCGTTCGTTCGATGGCATCATGAGCGAAAGCCGCTCCATTGTATTTGATTTTGACAGTCCACGTTTTTCCCGGATACACGATGAGATTGAAATCAAAGCTCGTCTGCTCAAAAGCATGTTCAACTTTAATGGAAAAGCCGAGTCTTTCCTCCATGCCCCCGTTTTCCAGCTCTTTGTCCAGCGGATAGTTTTCAAACGCGACCAAATGATTTAAGAGGCTGCCGTCCAGGGCGGAGCGCTTTTGAATGTCATAGAGCGGCACATAATCATAGCGCTCGGCTTCCACGGCATTTTTCTGAACTGCCGCCATCACGTCCGAAAAGGCTGCATCTTTGTCAATCTTGATTCTGACGGGAATTGTATTGATGAACAGCCCCGCCATCGTTTCTATGCCGTTGATTTCTGAAGGACGGCCTGATACGACGGTGCCGAACACCACATCGTCTGTATAGTTGTATTTGCTGAGCACCGCACCCCAAACGGCCTGAAACAGGTTAGGCCCTGTGACTTGATGCCGGTTGGCGGTCTGCTGAATCTGCGCGACCAGCTCTTCATCCCAGACAAAAGAATATTCTTCATTTTGGTAGTCTTTCTTTTCTGATGCCAGACGGCCCGGGAGCAGGCTCGGCTGTTCGAAATCCGCCAGTCGGCTGCTCCAATATTGTTCCGCCTCCTCATAATCCCGGCCTCCGAGCCATTTGATATAGTCAGAGTAAGGTTTGCCTTGGCTTCCCCCGGCAGGCCGGCCGGCACGAAGCGCTTCATAGTTTTGGAACAGGCTTTTCATCAAAACGCCCATACTCCAGCCGTCCATGACGATATGATGATTGCTCCAGACGAGATACAGCTCCTTCTCACTGAGTCTGAACACCGCCGCTTTAAAGAGAATATCCTTCGCCAGATGAAAGCCCTGCTGCTGCACGCCGCGTTTATAGCGTTCAATATATTCGGTTTGGCGCGATTCATCTAATTGACTGATATCTTCATAGTGCACCTTCGTCTTCCGCTCGGCTAATACGACTTGGCGCGGTTTTTGAAGCTGCTGGTGCACGAATACCGTACGCAGGATGTCATATGTCCGGATCAGCTCATTGACGCTTTTTTCAAAAAGCTCCAGCTGAAAGCTTCCGTGAATCCTAAGCTCTAATTGTGTGAAGTAGGAGGAAGAATGCGGATCAAGCAGCGCATGATACAGCATTCCCTCCTGCATCGGTGTGAGTGCATACACCTTTTGAATCGATTTTTTGCTCATATGTCACCTCTGTCTTTTCTGTTAGAGAATTTCCATTAATTTATCAAGTTCATCAAGCGTCAGATCATCATCGCCAAGATCGCTAGGCGTAAGCTCAGGTCCGTCTTGGGCCAGGCAGTGATCTATGATTTTCAAGAGGTGCCCTTTAAAACTGTCACTGAACGATTGAATGGTTTTTTCATGAAATTCGAGAGAATGATAGGCAAACGTCATCGTCATCTGCCCATTTTCTATAAATCCGACAATATCAAGCGCATTCGGCTTCTCTGTGTCAGGGCTCAGCGATTGTCCTGACGGCATCCCGGATCTTGTAAATAAGCCGGAATCCGACATCTCATTAAACTGGCCTAAGTAGTTAAAGCTGATATCCGGATCAATCTCAAATGAAAGATTCTCTTTATGCTCAGGCGCCGTTACATAACGCAGAATGCCGTAGCCGACTCCTTTGTTCGGGATGTGTCTGATGTCTTCTTTCATTTGTTTCAGCTGATATGAAAGATCGTCGGCGTGCTTCATCTCAAGGATCATCGGATACATGCTCGTAAACCATCCGACCGTCCGGGTGATATTCAGGCCGTCAAGAATGTCTTCGCGCCCGTGGCCTTCCAAATGAACGCCGATCGTGTCTTCACCCGTCCACTCTTTCAGCGCCAGTCCGAGCGCCGTGAGCAGGATGTCGTTCATTTCGGTGTGATAGGCTTCATGTACGTTTGTCGTCAGCTGTTCAGTTTGTTCAGGCGTCAGAGAGAAGCTGACCGTTCTCGTATGTCTCATGCGCTGATCACCAGACTGCCTGTCTTTCGGAAGCTGAGTGCATACCTCTTTTTCCTCAAGCTCTCTCCAGTAATCCGCTTCTTTCAGAAACGCCTTCGTATTTGCGTATTCTTTGATTCTCTCGGCAAATTCGGCGAATGAATGTGTTTTCGGCGGCAGCGCCGGTTCATTGCCTTGCTTCAGCTGCGTATACACGGACGTAAAGTCCTCCAGTAAAATCCGCCAAGATACACCATCCACGACTAAGTGATGGATTGCGAGAAGAAGGTGGTCTCCATCTTCAGCCCGGAAGAGCCCGGCTTTCAAGAGATGTCCTGTTTCCAGTGAAATACTGCTTTGAAGACGGTCTGCTTCCCTTTCGATACGGTCCTCATGGTCTTCAGCAGGTCCGTTCAGCTCAAAGACGTTCAGTTCAACAGACTCATCCTCAAGCCCTCTGTAATACGGTTTTTGTTCACGATAAATCATCCGGAGCGCATCATGGTGCACCGTCAGGACATGTAATGTTTTTTCTGTTACCTCCGGATCAAAGCCGTCTTTCGCGTGAAGCATGACGGATTGGTTCCAGTGGTGTTTGTCCGTGAAGTTTTTCTCAAAGAACCAGCGCTGGATCGGCGTTAAGGCCGCTTCGCCTTCGACAGGTCCCTGGTCGGCCTGCTTGCCTTCCGT
>NZ_JAAMNL010000022.1:0-9511 GCF_011066015.1 Bacillus sp. EKM206B | reverse complement strand
TCACCGCATCGCCCGGGATCACGGCTCCACTTTGTATATGGTGCTTCTCGCCGCGTACAATACGTTACTCGCGCGATTGAGCGGGCAGGAAGACATCATCGTCGGCTCGCCGATTGCCGGGCGTCCGCATAAAGACCTTGAACCGATTCTCGGCATGTTCGTCAACACGCTCGCCATCAGAACGGAGCCGAAAGGAGACAAACGGTTTACCGATTACTTGGCGGAAGTCCGCCAGGCGGCGCTTGAGGCGTATGAGCATCAGGACTATCCGTTTGAAGAGCTGGTGGAACGGCTCGGCGTGCAGCGGGACATGAGCCGCAATCCGCTGTTTGACGTGATGTTTGTGCTCCAAAATATGGAGCGTGAATCCCTGGTGTTAAATAAACTGCATTTGGCTCAAGCTGCGGATACAAGTCATAAAACCGCAAAGTTTGATGCCACGCTTTACGCGTCAGAAGGGTCTGACGGTTCCATCAGCTTTGATTTTGAATTCAATACAGATATCTATCAAAAACAGACAATTGAAAAATGGCTTTCTTATTTTACTCGTATTCTTACAAAAGTAATTGAAAACCAAGCGATACCGCTTGGTGACATTCACGTACTGGATAATGCTGAAACAAATCGCGTCATTTATCAGTTTAATCAGACGAAAAGCGATTACCCAAGACACGAAACCATCAGCCGTTTATTTGAGCGGCAGGCAAAAGAAACCCCCGATGCCCGGGCAGTTGTATATGATGGACAAATCTTGACATACCGTGAGCTGAACGAACGGGCTAACAGAATAGCGGCGGCTCTCCGATCAAATGGCGTCGGTCCGGAAAGCGTTGTCGCATTATTAACCGGCCGCACAACAGAGCTTGCTTCCGGAATCCTCGGAATATTAAAAGCGGGGGGCGCCTACTTGCCTATTGGTGACGATGTGCCGCGGGAACGGGCTGAATGGATGCTTAAAGACTGTAAAGCTGATATTCTTCTCCAATCTGATAAACTTGACGGTCTGCCGCTTTCAGGAAAACGTTTATTCATAGAGGATATTCAAACAAAGGCCGGCTTGAATTCGGAAAATCCCGAACCGCTCGGCGGACCTGAATCGTTGGCCTACATGATTTATACGTCCGGATCAACAGGTGCGCCAAAAGGCGTCATGATTGAACAGCGAAGCGTGATCCGCCTTGTGAAAAACAGTAATTATATTGATTTTACGCCGGAAGACAGACTATTGTTTACTTCATCATTAGGATTTGACGTTACGACATTTGAAATATTCGGTCCGCTTTTAAACGGCGCTTCTTTATATGTAAGTGACCAGGAAACCTATCTCGACTCGGATGTTCTGGAAACATTTATACAGCAAAACGGCATTACGACGCTGTGGCTGACATCGTCTCTGTTCAACCATTTATCAGAACAAAATGAACACGTGTTTTCCGGATTATCCCGATTGATTATCGGCGGGGAAGCACTGTCCCCAAGCCATGTAAACCGGGTTCGGAATGCGCTTCCGCATCTCTCAGTATGGAATGGATACGGACCGACTGAAAACACGACGTTCTCGACTTGCTTTTTGATTGAACAATCATACGATCATTCAATCCCGATCGGCCGCCCTGTCGGAAATTCAACCGCATATATCATAAACAGCAGGGGAACACCGCAGCCGATCGGCGTCATCGGCGAATTGTGCACGGGCGGAGACGGTGTGGCAAGAGGATATTTCGGCCGCCCTGAGCTGACGGAAGAAAAATTTGTCCCTAATCCTTTTGTTCCCGGAGAACGGATGTACCGCACCGGAGATTTAGCCCGCTGGCTGCCGGACGGAACGATCGAATATGCCGGGCGGATGGATGATCAAGTGAAAATCCGCGGTTATCGGGTGGAGCTGGGAGAGATTGAAGCCGCACTGAGGAGCCTGGACGGCGTGAAAGAAGCTGCCGTGTCAGTCAGAACCGGGCAGTCCGGCAATAAAGAACTGATCGCATATATGAGTCTGCAGGCGGACATGGATACAGAAAAAGTGCGTTCTTCACTGTCTAAGCAACTGCCGAATTACATGGTTCCGGCCTATATGATGGAACTTGAGAAGCTGCCGCTTACGCCGAACGGTAAATTGGATCGGAAAAATCTGCCCGAACCGGAGCTCGCGCTTCAAACCGCGTACACAGCTCCCCGCAATGAGCTCGAAGAACAGCTTTCCGTGATCTGGCAGGAAGTGCTCGGCGCAAAACAAGTCGGGATTGAGGACTCATTTTTTGAATTGGGCGGCGACTCAATCAAAGCGCTGCAAGTTTCCGCACGGCTCGGACGCTATGGGTGGAAAATGACGGCGAGTGACTTATTCCGGCATCCGTCCATTAAGGAGCTCGCGCCTCTTATCCGGAAAGCAGAAAGAGTTATCGATCAGCGGCCGGTGGAAGGAAACATTCCTTGGACACCCGTTCAGCAGTGGTTTTTATCACAGCGGATGGAAAACAGAAATCATTTCAATCAGTCCGTCATGATGTTCAGCTCTGACGCATTGCATAAACAGCCGCTCAAAGAAGCCTTGCAGCATCTTGTCATTCATCATGATGCACTCCGGATCACCGTCAGTACAGAAAACGAAAGTTTCAGACAAATCAATCACGGTATTCAAAAAGATGAACTTCACAGCTTGGACATTTGGGATCTGTCTGAGACAGATACTTGGGAAAAAGAAATAGAAAGTGAAGTCGCTGCGCTCCAACAGCGGATGGATATTGAAAAAGGCCCGTTATTAAAAGCCGGCTGGTTCAAAACCCGGTCCGGGGATTATTTATTCATCACCGTACATCACCTGGCGGTTGACGGAGTGTCATGGCGTATTTTGCTGGAGGATTTATCTGCCGCTTACACTCAAGCCGTAAAAGGTCAGCCGGTCCAGCTTCCGCCAAAGACCGATTCGTTTAAGCAATACGCTGAAAGGCTTTCAGAATACGCAAAAAGCAGCAAGCTGATGCGTGAAGAAGAATATTGGCGTTTTATTGAAGAAGAAACAGCCGCCGAACTTCCTTATGAAAAACCGCAGCATCAGACGGGAGCCGACAGCATTCGGCAAACGGTAAGCTTTACGCTTACAGAAGAAGAAACGTCCGTTTTGCTTCAGCAGGTCAACCGGGCCTACCATACCGATACGCAAGATATTCTTCTGACTGCCGCAGCTTTGGCTTTACGGGACTGGACAGGGGGCGGCAGACTGCGCATCGCGATGGAAGGGCACGGGAGAGAGCACATCATGCCGGAGCTCGACATCAGCCGCACCGTAGGCTGGTTTACCTCCATGTATCCGGTGCTCATTGACTTGAACACAGCAGACGCTGAGCTTGGGACGGCGGTAAAAACGGTCAAAGACACACTCGGAAGAATACCGGATAAAGGAATAGGCTACGGCATTTTAAAATACATGACACCGTCTGAACAAAAAACAATCCGCTTCAGACAAGCGCCTGAAATCAGCTTTAACTATTTAGGGCAATTCAATGATACAGAAGATCAGCACACGTTCAGTCTGTCCGGTCTAGCAAGCGGGCACGACATCACGCCGACGTGGCAGCGGGAACAAGCGGTGGAAATGAGCGCGATGGCCGCACAAAACAAACTTCACTTCAGTTTGAGCTATCCGCCGAGCCGCTTCCGCAAAGAAACGATGGAACAGCTGCTGCAAACCTTACAGCAATATTTGCGTGATATTATGGCACACTGCACAGGCAAAGAGGAAGCAGAAAAAACCGTTAGTGATTTTAGCAGCAAAACGTTAACATCTGATGATTTGGACAGCATAGCGAGTTTTGTCGAGGAATTGTAGAAAAAGACGACGGGGAGATTATAACATGACAAAAAAGAATGCAATTCAGGATATTTATCCGCTGTCTTATATGCAGGAAGGAATGCTTTTTCATTCCCTCCTGCGAAAGGAATCACAGGCTTACGCCGAGCAGGCCTCCTTTTCAATAACGGGTAAGGTTGACACCCGCGTGTTTGAAGAGAGCGTTCATGCCCTTTTCGAAAGACATGATATTTTCAGAACGATCTTTATCAGCCAGAACGTGTCAGTGCCGCAGCAGGTCGTATTAAAAGAGCGGAACGTCAGCATCATTGAGGAAAATCTCACCAATTTAAACAAGGCTGATCAAATCAAGCATATTGAAGAAGCCAAACGAAGAGACCGTAAGAAAGGGTTTCATCTGCAAAAAGACATGCTGATGCGGGTGACGCTGCTTCAAACCGGTGAATGTGAATATACGTGCATATGGAGTTTCCATCACATCATTATGGATGGCTGGTGTCTCGGAATCGTGCTGAAAGAGTTCTTCCAGATATACGCCTCGCGGCTCCGCCGGACACCGTTAACGCTTGAGCCCGCTGTGCCGTACGGGACCTACATCAAGTGGCTGATGGAGCAAGATAAAGAAAAAGCCGCTTCGTACTGGGAGCGATACCTTGAAGGCTTTGAGCAGCAGACTGTACTGCCGAAGCAGAAAAAAGCCGGCGAAAGCAGACAAAAGGAAGTGACGTTTTCCTTTTCAAAAGAGGACACGGCTAAGCTGAAAGAGCTGGCCGTGAAAGAAGAGGTCACGCTGAGCACCATTTTCCACACGCTCTGGGGCATTTTGCTTCAGGCGTATAACCAGACAGAAGATGCGGTTTTTGGTTCTGTCATTTCCGGAAGGCCGTCTGAAATCGAAGGCATCGAGCGAATGATCGGCCTGTTTATTAATACCGTGCCTGTCCGGATCAGCGGGGCAAATATCCCGTTTCAAAAGCTGATCAAAAACGTGCAAAAGGATGCTTTGAAAGGACAGGCATACAGCTATCATCCGCTTTATGACATACAGGCGAATTCACAGGTAAAACAAGGCTTAATTGACCACATTCTCGTCTTTGAGAATTATCCGGTTGAACAGGAGCTTGATGTGCTGAACAGCAAGGGGGACACGAAAGACCTTTTTCATATCCATGATTTCAGCATGGAAGACGAAACCAATTACAGTTTTTATCTTATGGTGGCGCCGGGTGACGAGATTCACTTGAAAATGAGATACGATTCAAGTGTGTATGACCGCCAATTCATCGAAAATATCAAAGGCCATTTGGCACACATCGTCTCCCAGATTCTCGACAAACCGGACATCACGCCGGACAAGCTTGAAATCATAACCCCAGAGGAAAAAGCGCAGCTGCTCGCACCGATTTCTGAAGAGACCGAAAAGCCTGAATATGACACGGTTCATGCGATGTTTGAACGGCAGACCGCAAAAACGCCGGATCAAATCGCGATTCGGTATGAAGGCGAGTCAGTAACGTACAAAGAGCTGAACGAATCGGCTAATAAGCTGGCCCGCCTGCTGCAAAAGCGCGGATTAAAGCGGGAGGAACCGGTAGGCGTCATGCTCGGCCGTTCCCCTTCTTTAGCGGCGGCTGTTCTCGGTATTTTAAAAGCGGGCGGCGCCTTTGTCCCGATAGATCCGGGCAGTCCAAAGGAGCGTATTCGATATGTCATTGAAAACAGCGGCTGCGTCCATGTTGTAACAGAGCGGCATCAGTCAGTGCCCGCGGAACAAACGCTGCAAGTTACATACATAGAAGAGGCCGGGACGGAAGCGGACGGAAGCAATGTGCAATCCATTAATACGGCGGACGACCTTCTTTATATGATTTATACATCCGGTACAACAGGAAAACCGAAGGGCGTGCTGCTCGAACATAAAAATATGGCCAACCTGCTTTCTGACCAATTGACGAACACAGACATTGATTTTTGCACAAATGTGCTGCAGTACGCATCTGTGGCGTTTGACGTCTGCTATCAGGAGTTATTTTCAGTACTCTTGAGCGGCGGCACCCTTTGTATCGTGCCGGAATCAATCAAACGGGATGTTTCTCAGCTGTTTTCTTTTATTGATCAGCACAACACGGAAGTTGTGTTTTTCCCGACTGCGTTTGTCAAGATGCTTTTCAATGAAGAAGGTTATGCACAGTCTTTTCCCCGCTGTGTGAAGCATGTCATTACGGCCGGGGAGCAGCTGACCGTTTCGCGTTTGTTCAGGCAGACGCTCCGTTTACACGGTATGCACCTGCATAATCATTACGGCCCGTCAGAAACTCATGTGGTTTCAACGTATACGATTTCTGCGGGAGATGACATACCTGAACATCCGCCGATCGGGAAACCGATCCATCATAACAAGATGTATATTCTCAGCAAAAACAGACAGCTTCAGCCTCTCGGAATTGCGGGGGAATTGTATATTTCCGGGGCGAATACAGGAAGAGGCTATGTGAACAATCCGGCGCTGACCGAAGAGAAATTTTTGCCGGATCCGTTCAGAACGGACGCCGTCATGTACCGGACCGGAGATTTGGCAAGACTGCGTGCGGACGGCCAAATTGAATACATCGGCCGGACAGATGATCAAGTGAAGATCAGAGGGTACCGGATTGAACCGAAGGAAATTGAAACCGTCCTGGCAAATCATCATGCCGTGAAAGAAGCTGCTGTTCTGATTCAAACGAATGAGTCGGGCGAAAATGAATTATGCGCCTACTGCAGCGTCTCACAAGCGACTGATCCTTCTCAGCTGCGAAGTGATTTGGCGAAAGAGCTGCCTGATTATATGATTCCGGTCAAATGGGCTTTTGTTGACTCAATTCCGCTCACTGCGAACGGAAAAGTCGATCAGCGGGCCCTTCCGGAAGCTTCGGCATACGCAGCGGGCCGTCAATATACAGCTCCCCGGAATGTGACCGAGCTGAAGCTTACCCGCATATGGGAAGAAGTGCTTCAAACCGGACCGATCGGCGTTCACGATCACTTTTTCGAGCTTGGCGGCCATTCATTAAAGGCGACGGCACTCGTTGCAAAAATAGCTAAAGAGTGCAGTGTGCAAATCCCGCTGAGTGATGTCTTCAGCCATCCGACTGTAGAAGAACTCGCCAAAATCATCAGTGAAGCAGAAGAGAACCCGTTCGCATCCATAGAAAAGACAGAAATGAAAGAAACATATCCTGTCTCATCCGCCCAAAAACGGATGTACGTCCTTCACCAGCTTGAAAATGGCGGTGTCAGTTATAACATTCCAGCCGTTTTAGAGGTGAAGGGCCCGTTTGACCGAGATAGGATGGAAGCCGTGTTCAAGGAACTGATCCGGCGGCATGAACCGCTCAGAACATCCTTTGAAGAACAAAACGGCCTGCCTGTGCAGAGGATTCATGACGACGTGCCGTTTGCATTTACAAAAGAACAATCAGCCGAAGCGTTTATCCGGCCGTTCGATCTCGGCAAAGCGCCCCTTTTCCGGGCGGGATTTGTCCAAATAGAAAAAGACCGGCATCTGCTTTTAGCTGACATGCATCATATTATTTCAGACGGCGTATCCGTCAATCTTTTGATACGTGAATTCAGTGAGCTGTATGCTGAGAGAAGTCTGCCGCCGTTACGGATTCAATACAAAGATTATGCCGTCTGGCAGCAATCATTTATGGCGGGCGCCGCATATCGGAAACAAGAGGAGTACTGGCTGAATCGGCTTGCCGGTGAGATTCCCGTGCTTGAATTGCCGGCTGATAAGCCGCGTCCCCCGGTGCGGAGCTTTTCCGGTGACCGGGTGTCATTTGTCATCAGCGAAAAACATACAGCACAGTTGAAAAAACTGGCGAAAGAAAACAGATGCACACTTTATATGACGCTGCTTGGTGTGTACACGGTTCTGTTAGCCCGTTTAAGCGGACAGGAAGATATGATCGTCGGGTCTCCGATTGCAGGAAGGCCTCATGCCGACCTTGACGCCGTTCTGGGCATGTTTGTCAATACGCTTGCTTTCAGGACGCGTCCCGACGGAAGCATGACATTCAAAGAATATTTAAAGGAAATTCGCCAAACAGCGCTTGAGGCTTACGAACATCAGGATTACCCGTTAGAAGAGCTCGTCGATAAGCTCGGTGTGCCGCGGGACATGTCCCGAAATCCGCTGTTTGACACAACATTTGCGCTGCAAAATATGGAACAGCAGAAGCTTAGGGCAGCCGGACTTGAACTGCAGCCGGCAGACGTCAGCCTGCCGATTTCTAAATTTGACTTATCGCTGTACATCTCTGAAAACGCCGGTGAATTGTACTGCCAGTTTGAATACAGCACCGATTTGTTTAAGAGAAAAACGATTCAAAAATGGGCCGAATTTTTTACGACACTTGCCGAAAACGCCGCGGCTGATCCGGGCTTGGAATTAGACGATATTTCTGTTTTGACAGAAAAAGAAGAAGCGTCTCTGCTTCAAGATTTCAGCCCCTTGCAGAAAACAGCGTTTCCGCTTCATCAGTCTCTTCATGATCTGCTGGAACAGCAGGCGGAAAAAACGCCGGACCGTCCGGCAATTTTAACTGATGACATTTCGATTACGTATCAGGAACTGAACGAAAGAGCAAACGAGCTTGCGCATCAGCTGATCAAGCGCGGGATAAGGCTGGAGGATAAAACTGCCATTATGGGCCGGCGTTCTCCTGACATGCTGATCGGCATTTACGCTGTCTTAAAAGCAGGCGGTGCATATCTGCCGATTGATCCGGATTACCCGGAAGAGCGGATTCGCTTTTTACTGAAAGACAGCGGCGTGAAATTCTTACTGGCAGAACCAGAACTTTTCACACCAGATCTTTTTGAGGGAGAAATGATCTCTCTGAAAAGCGGACAAACAGGAAACCCTGAAGCTGCGGCCAACCCTAACGTTCCGGTAAAACCTGATTCATTGGCTTATATCATCTATACATCCGGTTCTACGGGACGCCCAAAAGGCGTGCAGGTTGAACATCGGTCAGCTGTAAACTTTTTATACTCACTGCAAACGCGTTATGGATTAAGTGATTCTGACATCATTTTGCATAAAACATCATACTCTTTCGACGCTTCGATTTGGGAGCTGTTTTGGTGGCCGATCGCGGGAGCTTCTGTTTTCCTCCTTCCGCAAGGCGGCGAGAAAGACCCTGAAATGATACTGAACGCATTGGAGAATAACCGCATAACGGCGGCTCATTTTGTGCCATCCATGCTTCATGCTTTCTTGGAATATATAAATTCCAGAAAACAGCCGATCAAAAAAACCTGCTTAAAAAGGGTTTTTGCCGGCGGCGAACAATTGGGCCCGCACCTGGTTTCCCGTTTTTATGACCTTCTTGCGGGAACGGAATTGACAAATTCCTACGGTCCGACGGAAGCGACAGTAGAAGCGGCGTACTTTGATTTGCCGCAAGGAAAAGAATTTCACAATGTTCCGATCGGCATTTCCGGGCATAACATGCGGCTGTATATTTTAAATCAAAAGAAACAGCTTCTGCCGCCGGGCTGTATCGGAGAGCTGTACATCGCGGGGACAGGGGTGGCCCGAGGCTATCTGAACCGGCCTGAGCTGACGGAGGAGCGCTTTCTCAATGATCCGTTTTATCCGGGAGAACGCATGTATCAGACGGGCGATATCGCACGCTGGACAGAAGACGGCCT
>NZ_JAAMNL010000021.1:0-21481 GCF_011066015.1 Bacillus sp. EKM206B | reverse complement strand
CGAACACGGAAGTTAAGCTCTTCAGCGCCGATGGTAGTCGGGGGTTTCCCCCTGTGAGAGTAGGACGCCGCCAAGCTGTCTTAACCCAGTTCATGATGAACTGGGTTTTTTATATGAAAGATCACATAGATATAAAAAGCTAATGCCTTTGAAAGGCATTAGCTTTTTTGTTTACATTGATTTTGCTTTGCTGTTGTGCTGTTGAAGATTGTTTGATTTTATTGTTTCGAGCATTCTTAAACTGAACACAATCAACAGCATAAGGAGCATCAGTGCAGTAAACAGCCAGAACGCAGTTTGTACGGGATATTCATCTAAGCTCCAACCGACGGCGATCGGAAGGAGTGAACCTCCTAATCCGTTTGAAGCGAGCAGAATACTGGTAGTCGTTTCTGTCTTTCCGGGATAAAAATGATTCGTGATGATTAGGGCTATTGCAAACATGCCTGCCATGAACAGCCCTAAAAAGAAGCAAAGGACAAAACCGAACCATACGTTTTTGCTTAATGCTAATACAGTAAGTGCAGCCAGACCGCCAATGCTTATGAGACGGAGATAACGGTGATATGTCAGCTTTTCTGATACCGGGCCTGTTAATAACCTACCGATGATCATCCCCGTCCAATACACAGTAACTGTTATCGTTGCCAAAGAGTTGGGGATATCCCATTTCTCAGCGAAGATGGAGGGGATAAAATGTACAATGGAAACTTCACTGCCGCCGTAAAAGAAGAAATAAGCACCCGCCAAGGCAATAAACAGCAATCCGTGTGACCGATAACCGGTGCTTTGTTTTTTAGTGTCATCGGAAGAGACCTCTTTGCGGATGAGAAGCTGATCAATACTGCCGAAACTCATCTGCTTCCATGCGATTAAGAGTGCAAAACTGGATAACCCTAATACTAAAAAAGCAATTGTCCACATGTGGTTGTTGATAAGAAAGCCTGAGAGCAGAGGCATGAACAGCGCACCTAATCCGTAGGCCACTTCCATCTTGCTCATGGCCACAGCCTGTCTTTCTTTAATAGCGGTGAGGATGATCGTGCCTACACAGGATTCCACCAATCCGGCGCCAAGCCCTGCGATGCTGACGAGAAGAAAGAGCAGCGGCCAGGGCGGCAGGAAGGTGATGAACATTTCACAGCTGATGAGTGCCAGGCCAAAGATAACGACGTTTTTGCGCCCAAGCTTTTTCACCATGTAAGGCATTCCGATGACACCGATGAGAAAGCCCATGAACTGAGAGAAGACCAATACTCCGCCATTACTGTAGCTTTGTGAATAATGTGTGAGTAACTCAGGCAGTACGGCTCCCAGAATAACAAGTGTAAAAGCAATCGATCCATAAGAAAAACAGCTTATCCACAGCAGACGAGTTTTCATCATTTTATCTCCTTATTGGTAAAATCATATTTCTCTCTACTCGTATGACATGATGTTTTTACAAAAAATCCAAGTATTGTTACTATATCACATAACTTTTTCTCGTACATCCATTATGGTAACGTTAACAGATTGTTAACATTTTTTACAAGAAAGATCGTTGACATTATTTTCAATAATTTATACGATAAAAAGCGAAATTCTAATAATTTCATAGGGGTGGTATTTGTGGGAACGAAGGAAATCACGAATCCAGACAGCTTGTATTACAGTGTTGACGATGTAGTAATGGAGCGCGGAGAAGGGATTTACCTGTACGATCAAGAGGGAAATGAGTACATTGATTGCGCCTCTGCCACGTTTAACTTGAATTTAGGATACGGTAACAAAGAGGTCATTGATACGGTTAAAGAACAAGCCGATAAGCTGATCCATGTAACATCATCTTTTCAAACAGACGCCGTAAATAAACTGGCAGAAAAACTAGCAGAAATCGCCCCCGATAATCTCACAAAAGTACACCCTAAAGTCAGCAGCGGTTCCGGTGCAAATGAAGGAGCTATTAAAATGGCTCAGTATTACTCCGGAAAAACCGATGTCATCTCCTTATTTCGAAGCCACCTCGGACAAACGTATATGACTTCCGCTTTGTCCGGCAACTCATTCAGAAAAGAACCTTTCCCGCCGCAAATTTCTTTTGGCCTGCAAGTCCCCGATCCCTATTGCAGCCGCTGTTTTTATAATCAGAAACCTGATTCATGCGGTATGCTGTGCGTAGAAAGAATTAATGATTTTATTGAGTATGCGAGCAATGGAAAAATTGCCGCCATGATTATTGAACCGATATCCGGAAACGGTGGAAACGTCGTTCCGCCTAAAGAGTATTTTAAACAGTTGAGAAAGCTTTGTGATGAACATGATATCGCTCTGATTTTTGATGAAATTCAGACCGGGTTCGGACGGACGGGTAAAATGTTTGCCGCGGACCACTTCGATGTGAAACCTAATATGATGACGGTAGCAAAGGGGCTCGGGGGCACAGGCTTCCAAGTCGCCGCCACTCTGACGGAGGACAAGTATACCGGGCTTCCGGGGTATACGCACTCCTTCACATACGGCTCAAATGTGATGGCCGCCGCTGCCGCTTGTAAAACCATAGATATCATGCAGCGACCGGGATTTTTGGAAAATGTAACGACGGTCGGTCATTATATTATGGATCGCTTAGAAACGATGAAAGAGGATTTCGCTTTTATTTCTGAGGTAAGAGGCGTCGGTCTTATGATCGGCGTGGAGATTGTTAAAGAGAACAATGAACCGGATGTGGAGCTGACCAATTATATTGCAAAACGGGCAATGGATTACGGGCTGATTCTCCGGACATCCCGTTACGGCTTCGGAAATGTCTTTAAAATCCGTCCGCCTTTAACCATAACACTTAGTGAAGCCGAAGTGCTCTGCTACAGACTTCGCAAGCTATTGGAGGAAATCAAGTGAGAGACTATATCATTGAGCTTGGACAATTTGTTTATCAAAAGGTGAAAAATCAAAAAGGCACGCTGAAAAACCGGCTCGTAAACGGCTATTCTCCGGGAGGCGACGCCCAATTTAACATAGACGCCGCTGCTGAGGAGGCGGTGCTGGATTATATTCAAGAAAAGGGCCATCCGGTTGCTTTTTACACGGAGGATGGCGGCCTGAAGCTGATTGGAGAAGATCCGCAATATATTTTAATTGTAGATCCGATAGACGGAACGC
Source organism: Bacillus sp. EKM206B (assembly GCF_011066015.1). Lineage (NCBI taxonomy): Bacteria > Bacillati > Bacillota > Bacilli > Caryophanales > Bacillaceae > Bacillus > Bacillus sp. EKM206B. The sequence goes on along the minus strand of NZ_JAAMNL010000021.1, from coordinate 18,340 downwards.
GCCCGGCTGCCGCGGGACTTGAAATGTCGTGTATTTCGATTGCGCTTGCTTCGTATAAGCCAAACGCAAAGATTAAGGATATCGAATTTGCTTTTTTACTTGAATTGAAATCAGGCGCTTATATGTACGGTGATATATACAGCGATGCCATTCATTTTGAAGGGTATCATGGAGAATTGCCGAATTTGAGCGAAGTGCGGGATATTAAAAATATGTTTTGGAGCCTTGAATTTAACGGGCATCCGGCGCAGCTGATGACGGACGCATACGGCCATCTGATTGACCAGTCGGCCAATAATGGCGGGGTTTTTGTTTTCAACAGCGCTTCTTATTCGATTTCACGAATTATCACGGGGCAGATGGATGCTTATGTGGATATCGGCAATCGTCTGCTGAAAGATGATCCGAAGCTGCTTTCAGATTTTCAGCAGGTCGGGAACGGACAGGTGTTGCATTTGTTTCCTTATGATATTGCCGCAAGCGTCTTTTTGGCGAAGAAGGCGGGAGTGGTCATTACGGATGCATACGGCCGGTCTTTGGACGAAACACTTCTGACAGATTTAAGTTATCAGAATCAGCAATCATGTATTGCGGCATCAACGAAGGAGCTTCATCAAACATTGTTAGACCAAATCCGCTGGGGCAGAAAGGAAGAGAAATATGAAGGCGTTGGTCTGGACTCCTAATGATAAGCTTGAATATCAAGAGGTGGACGAGCCTCAAATTCGGAAATCCAATGATGTGAAAGTGAAAATTTTCGGCACCGGTATCTGCGGAACGGACTTAAATGTGCTGAAAGGAAAAATGAATGCAACCCATCATATGATTATGGGGCATGAATCGGTGGGAGCGGTCGTGGAAATCGGACCGGACGTGACAAATGTAAAAGTCGGAGACCGGGTCGTGATAGATCCTACACAGTTTTGCGGGAAATGTCATTATTGCCGGAGAGGGCTGACGTGTTATTGCGAAACCTTCGAGGATTGGCAGCTCGGAATCGGGGCGCACGGAACGTTTGCGGAATATTACGTGGGGGAAGACAGGTTCATGTACAGAATTCCGGATTCAATGGAATGGGAGCGGGCCACATTGGTTGAGCCTCTCTCCTGTGTGCTGAATGTTGTGGACAAGGCTTCGATTCAGCCGGAGGACTCGGTCTTGGTTTTGGGGTCGGGACCGATCGGACTGCTTGTGCAAATGATGGTGAAAAAACTGGCGCGGTTGACGGTTGCGACTGAAATAGGCAGTTTCCGAAGCGAGGTGGCAAGCCGGATATCTGATTATGTCTACCACCCTGAAGCATTAACCGTGGATGAAGTGAAACGGATTAATCAAGGAAGAAAATTTGATGTGATTTTTGACGCAATCGGCAATCAGCTTGATTGGGCTTATCCTTTTATTGAAAAGGGAGGCAGAATCGTGCCGATGGGCTTTGATGATACGTATGAGATGACGGTCAGGCCGTACCAGCTGCTGTCAAACGGCGTAACGATTGTGGGCACAGGTGAAGCCCGCCAGATCATGGAAGCCGCGTTAGCATGCGCGTCCGACCTTCCGCAGCTCTATGATTTTATTACGGAAAAGACGGAACTGAAGAATTATGAAGAAGCCATTGATCATCTCATGGGCATCGACCCGGTGACAAAAGAAAGAAAGGATATCAGCGCAATAAAAACGATTCTTGTGTCTGATCCGGAACTTTTATAAAAGCGGAAACGGCTCCAGTGAGAGTCGTTTTCTTTTCTTATTTATACGGTCTTGCACATTTCTTTAAAGTTTAATATGATACTCTTTGTTAACAATTCCTTTCCTCAACGACATTATACTCTGAGCGTGTCCTCTTTTTCCCCGTAAGCTTGCCTCATATTCCCCAGATGAAAATCAATGTTTCCAACTGATAGGGTGCGGATTTTTATAGTGAAAAGGAGTCGTTATCATTTGAAAGATTATACGTTACAGCAGCAATGGTTCGGGAATGTCCGTAAAGACATTCTGGCCGGTATTCTGGTTGCCCTCGCTCTGATCCCTGAGGCGATCGGATTTTCAATTATTGCAGGTGTCGATCCGATGGTCGGCCTTTATGCATCATTTTGTATCGCGATTATTATTTCTATCTTCGGCGGCAGACCGGGAATGATTTCAGCCGCTACGGGTTCAATGGCGGTTGTCATGGTGACATTGGTGGCTGATTACGGGCTGCAGTATTTGTTTGCGGCAACCATTTTGACAGGTATTATTCAATTTATTCTTGGTGTCAGTAAAATAGCGAAATTGATGAAATTTATTCCGCGTTCGGTCATGATCGGATTTGTGAATGCTTTGGCGATCTTGATTTTTTCTGCGCAGCTGCCGCAGTTCAAAGGAGCTTCATGGGTCATGTACGCCATGCTTGCCGGATCACTGGCTATCATATATCTATTGCCGAAGGTTACGACGGCTGTGCCGTCTCCGCTGGTGGCGATTATTGTCATGACGATCATTGCGGTGGTCTTCCATGCGGATGTCCGCACGGTCGGTGATATGGGCAGGATCACAAGTTCACTTCCGCATTTCTTGATACCGGATGTCCCGTGGACGTTTGAGACATTGCGGATTATTTTCCCGTATTCTCTGGCGCTTGCATTCGTCGGATTGCTTGAGTCATTGCTGACAGCCCAGATCATTGATGAAATGACGGATACGGATAGTGATAAGAACAAAGAAAGCCGCGGACAAGGCATCGCCAATATTGTGAACGGATTTTTCGGAGGCATGGCCGGATGCGCCATGATCGGCCAGTCTGTCATTAATACGAAAGCCGGCGGACGCGGCCGGTTATCGGCTTTTACGGCCGGCGCGTTTTTAATGTTTTTAATTGCCGTATTAAGCGGTATCGTCGTGAAAATTCCGATGGCTGCGCTGGTGGCCGTGATGGTTATGGTGTCCATCGGCACGTTCGACTGGTCATCGATTAAAGGTTTGCGGAAAGCGCCCCTTACTGATTCGATCGTTATGGTTATTACCGTCGTGACGGTCGTCCTGACAAATGATTTATCAAAGGGTGTCTTCGCGGGTGTGCTGCTAAGCGCGATCTTCTTTACGGCTAAAATTTCTAAGCTGAAGATTGTGTCACATTCCGAACAGAAAGATGTCAGAACTTATAAGGTAACGGGACAGATCTTTTTTGCTTCCGTGTCTGAGCTCATGAATGCCATCGTTTATGATGAAGACGTGAAGCGGATTGTCATTGATTTGACCGATGCCCACGTGTGGGATGATTCGGGAGCGGCGGCTCTTGAGAAAATTGTCGCCAAATGTAAAGAATACGGAATTGAGGCTGAATTAAAGGGATTAAATCAGAAAAGCCGAGATTTAATGAAACAAATGGCATAGAATTTGTGAAGTCCGGATGAATATATCCGGGCTTTTTTTCGGTTAAATTTGCCGGGGTGCATTGTTATAATGAATGAGACTTGAAAACCGTATATAGGAGACTTGCATATGATGTGGCTTCAGAAGTTGAACCAAGTGTTGGGGAGAATCATGCCGCTTTTGACTCCGTCAAGTGTGGCGGCGGGTGTGCTGTTATCTCAGCATATCAGCTGGATGGCCGGCGCTGTGCCGTGGATATTTGCATTTATTACATTTACGGGCAGTCTGAGTGCCAATTTTCATTCGCTGAAGCGCAGTATCGAGAAGCCGCTACCGATGATCATGGCATTGTTTGTTCTGCATATTTTCATGCCTGTTTTTGCATGGGGAAGCGGCCATCTGATTTTCAGCGGTGACCCTTTAACTGTGACGGGGCTGATTATGGGTGTGGTGATTCCGACCGGAATTACGAGTTTGATTTGGGCTGCGATGTATAAGGGGAATGTTGGATTGACGCTGTCTATTATCCTGGTTGATACCGTGCTTTCTCCTTTTATCGTACCGTTAAGCCTGTCTGTCCTGGCCGGGGCGAATGTTCAGATGGATGTGTGGGGAATGATGAAAGGGCTGGCGGAGATGGTGGTGATTCCATCCATCGCAGGGATGATAGTCAACCAGTTTTCCCCGCCGGTAAGGACTCAGGCAATAAGCCGGTCGCTGTCTCCTTTTTCAAAAATCTGTCTGATGATTGTCATTGCCATTAACAGTTCGGAAATCGCGCCGTATGTCACGCACGTGGATATCAAATTTGCGGGCATCGCAGGCATGGTATTTTTTATTGCCATGACGGGTTATGCCGTGGCATGGCTGATCGGAAGGCTGATGAAGCGGAGCCAGGATGAAATTGTGTCTCTGATTTATACGGGGGGCATGCGCAATATCAGCGCTGGAGCCGTTCTCGCCGTGTCTTTTTTTCCGTCTCAAGTGGCGGTTCCGGTCGTCATCGGGATGCTTTTTCAGCAAATCCTTGCAGCTTTGTTCGGCTATTTGCTGAGACGCTTTGAACTTAAGCCGGTCGTGATGAAGTATGAAAAAAACCGCTCAGCTACGTGAGCGGTTTTTTCCGTACAGCCAGCTTAGTGCTGCATTGAATTGTCGTTTGAATGCTTCTTGATGGTGCACGGCGTCCTCTTCAACAGTGAAAGAGAGCTGAGATTGAGAAAAGCCTTTTTCCCTCAGGCTTTCATGCACGTCTTTATTTTGTCGGATCATGTTGTTTTGGATGTTGTTTTTATGCTCAGCTTCGCGGCTGCCGACAGACATATAGATACGCCGCCGTGCCGGACGCAAAGATGCGGAGCGGACATAATCTGCTGATTTTTCATACCAGAAGGAACCGGAAATACAACCGATTCTGCCGAATGTTTCAGGCTTTTGTAGCATCGCGTATATCGAAAACAGTCCGCCTAATGACGCGCCGATCAGTCCTCTCGTTTCCGGATGTGCAGAAATGTGATGCATATCTTCAACAGTGGGAATGATGACATTTGTCAGCTCCTCGAGAAAGAGCCTCCCTTTGCCGCCGAAATCATGAAACGCAGGGCTCAGGGAGGGCGCGGGCCACGGCGTGTACTCATCGAGCCTGTCAGCCGGTTTGATGCCGATGAAAATCAATTCGGGAAGTGTTCCGTTCGCAAATTGGGATTCAAGCTTATCCATCTGTTCTAAAAACAAAGAACCCCCGTCCAGTACGTACACACAGGGTAAAGCCCCTGTTTGAACCGAATAGGAGGGAGGAAGATACACAGTGCATTCCTTTCCGTTTATCCGGTGTTCTGTAAGGGTGCCTCTCATGCATCCAGCCCCTTCTTTTGCTTAAACAGAAGAAAAAAGAAATAAGGAACGCCGAGAATCGCAAGAATAATTCCCGCCGGCACTTCTGAAGGCTGAAAGAACAATTTGCCCGCAAAGTCGGCGGATATGACGAGGAGCATACCGACCAATCCGCTGACCGGTAATGAGTATCTGTGCTCAATCCCGGCGAGCCTGCGGGAAATATGGGGCGCGATCAGTCCGACAAATGCCATGCTGCCCGCTGCGGTTACACATGCGCTGATCAAAGCGATGCAGGCAATGAGTAAAATCGTTTTTTCTTTATTGGTTGAAACACCGAGGCTTTTCACCGTGTCCTCATCGAAACGAATGGTATCCAGCAATGACGTTTTCGCCATAAGCAGAGGAATGAACACGATCAGCCACGGAAGGATCGCCGTAATGGTCATCCAGTTTGCCGACCAGATGCTGCCGTTTTTCCAAACCATCGCCATCTCATAATCCTGCGGGTCCATTTTTAATGAAAGAAATAAAGACAGCGCGCTGAATCCGGAATTCATGGCGATCCCGACGAGAATAATTCTGCCCGATTCCAGATGCCCCCGGTGCCAGGCGAAAATATAGATCAGCACGGCCGCCATCAATCCTCCGATGAGGCCGAAGACAGGCATACCCATCGCAGAGGCAAGTGCCGTCGCTTCAGATTGTCCCTGAAACAGAAGCATAAACGTGACGATTCCGGCTCCGGCTCCTGCATTAATGCCCAAAATACCGGGATCGGCAAGACCGTTTTTGGTAATGGCCTGAATAACGGCTCCGGCTATCCCCAATCCGAGCCCGATGGCAGCAGCCATGACAATGCGCGGCAGCCTCAGCTGAAACAGCAAAATATCATATTGCGGATTCGGATGGATGCGGAAAAGGGTACTGAGCAGTTCACCCGGCTTTGCGGAAAAAGAACCGCTTGTCATGCTGAAATAGCTTACGAGCAATATGAGAGCAATCAGAATGATATAAATTCCGGCCATTTTACGCACCACGCTGATCCCCTCCTTTTCTTTTAATCAAATAAAGAAAGAAAGGAACACCGATGATAGAAGTGACAACTTCAATAGGCGTCTCAAACGGATAATTGATGAATCGGCTGGCAAGATCGCAAAGGGTCAGGAAGACGCCGCCGATGATGCACGCGCATGGGATCAGCCTGCTGTAGTCCGATCCGACGAGAAAACGTGTGATGTGCGGAACGACCAAACCGACAAATGCAATTTTTCCGGCGAGTGCCACCGAGCTTCCGGTCAATATGACAACGGCCGCCATCGCCATGAGTTTGATGGTTCTTTTCTGCTGTCCCAGACTTTTTGAAATGTCGTCTCCTAATGATACGGCAGTGACCTTTTTGCTGAGAATCATGGCCGTGATGATTCCGATCGCAAAAAACGGGACGGCCAGTTTCAAAAAATCAGGGTTCATTTGATGCAGTCTCGCACTGTACCAAAAACTGAGATCCTGCGAAATTTGAAAATAAATCGAAAGCGCAGCCGACAGACTGCTGAGAAGCATACTGGTCACCGTTCCGATGATGGCAAGCTGCACCGGGGTAAAACCGCCGGGAAGAATGGAGGCCAGCCCGAAAACAAGAGCGGCGCCGAATGCGGAACCGATAAACGAGTATATGATCATTTCAATGGATGTCGATTGAGGGAGCAATACCATGCAAAGGGTGATGATAAAAGCGGAGCCGTCCGACACACCCATGATCGAAGGCGAGGCCAGATAGTTCCGTGTGATTCCCTGCATGAGCGCTCCGGAAACAGCAAGGGCGGCGCCGATAAACATAGCGCCGGCAGCCCTCGGGATTCTTGAATGCCATATGATCTGATGGTCGGTATTCTCCGGATTAAAGTGCAGCAATGCGGAGAACACGGTATGGATGTCAAGCTGCTTTGCGCCGTATAAAACGGAAAGCAGCAGTGACAGAACAATGGCAATCGGTGAAGCAATGATAATCATGTGTGTCCGCCGTTTTGCATACATGTGAAAAACCTACTCTTTATTAGTCTTGAGTCAATTTGTCAGCCGCAACCTGTAAGAAGCTGATTTTACTCCACGCGGTTCCGCCTTGGGCTAATGGATCAATCGTATTGACGTATACATGGTCTTTTTTGACTGCCTTCAGGCTCTTCCAGATCGGATTTTTCTCTAAGTCTTTCAAAGCGTCCGGCTTATCTGCGTTTTCGTCATCAGAGAATTGTACGAAGATGTGGTCAGGGTTCATTTCGCTTAATTTTTCAAGAGAAATCAGTTCCTGCGCTTTCGCCGCTTTGACTTCGTCCGGCGCCTTCAGGCCTAAATCACCGTAAAGCGTGGAGTTGAAATATACTTGTTCAGGATAAATATAAATATTGCCTTGTCTGATTCTGATGACCAGCGCGTTTGACTGTTTCGCTTTGCTGTTGATCTTTGTTTTTGTCTTTTTCAGGTCCTGTTCGTAATCTGCGATGATTTTTTTCGCTTTTTTCTCTTTATCTGTAAGCTGGGCGAGCAGCATCATGTTTTCTTTCCAGTTTGATGAGATATGAGAGACAGGGATCGTTTCAGCGGTGCCGCTCAATTTTTTCAACGTTTTTTCCGGGAATTTGGTTGATGCCAGAATGACGTCCGGCTGCAGCTCAAGAATTTTTTCCATATTCGGCTGCATTTTTTCTCCCGTAGATACGGATTTATCTGTAATATCTTTAAACAGTTCCGGGAATTTGCCGGAGAAAGAAATTGCTCCTGCCGGATGAACGTCAAGCAATTTGGCGTCTTCCATTGATTCTACGCTGCCTGTAATGGCGATTTTGTCAGTCGGCGCTTTGACTTCATATGTTTTTCCGAGATATTCGATTTTCTTTTTATCTGAAGAAGCGTCCTTTCCTTTACTTGCTGTATCAGATGTTTCTGAGCTTCCGCAAGCCGCGGCCGTGAAAGCCAAAAGCAAAATCATGAAAGCGAATGCCAATTTCTTCATCTATTGTTCCTCCTGTTCAATTGATAACTATTATCAATTGGAATTATAGAGAATGAACAGGGATAAGACCATGGATAATTTCCGGCATTACCATGGACGATCTTCGGATAAAATGGAAATGCTTTGCTCGATCATCCGCTGATGTCCGCTTGGAGAATATTCAATCCACGGGTCAGATGATATGGGAAACACGCGTTTATCGCTGACGGCTCTAAGGTTCTGCCATATCCCGGTCTGCTGAATCCGCTGAAAATAACGAAGCGTTTCCGGTTCTTTACAAGTGAAAAGCATGATGCAGTCAGCCTGGCAATCCGCCAGCATGTCCAAGGAAATCTTTTCGTCAGGAGCAAAAGATTCCGGTTTTGCGGAGGCAAAGCCTAAATCACCGAAGAAGACATCCTCAATACTGTTGTTATGGGCGATGTACATATTTTCTTTATATACACGGACAAATAAGAACCGCTGATGCCGCACGTGTTTCAGAGCATCTTTCGCTGAATGGGCGAGACTTTGATAAGCTTTAAGCCAGTGCCGCGCTTCCTGCTCTTCATTCAAATATGCGGCTGTGCGAAGAAACTGGTCTCTCCAATTCTCTTGAGCCGGAAGGTAAAAAACGTCAGTGATGTCATTCAGGCGCTGTTTTTCTTCTTCACTGACAGAATCAAGACTGAAAATGATGTCCGGGGCAGCTTGGGAAAGCGTGTGCAGGTTCTCTTCCCAATTTGCATTATAGCGGTAAGCACTCAGGTGAACCGGAATATCGGAAGAGAATTGTTTGTAATAATAGGCCGTCCATTTCGGGTGCAGCGCCGCAGCATAAGGCACGTGATGCAGAGGAATCAGATGCCCCATCGTTTCTTTTCCGTACGCGGCCATTTTTGTGCGCCTTTTTTTCATATAGCTTGTAGGTGAGCTGCCGGTATGTTTTTTAAAGATGCGGCTGAAATAAAATTCGTCTTGGTAGCCGATTTGATGAGCGATTTCCCGCAGTTTGCAGTTTGCCTTGGCCATCAGTTTTTTCGCATTGGTTATGCGGATGTCTGTGATATATTCAGTTACGCTCTGCCCGTATAGTTTTTTAAAGGTTTCACTGTAATGCTTGGGACTGATTCCCGCCATATGAGCGAGCTGGGTGAGCGTGATTTTTGTGTCGGACTGAGTATGTATGAATTGTTTTGTCTGTTCGATCGCCGCTTTCGTATTATTTTGATGGCATACTTTTGCAGCATAAAGGTCGTACATCAGCTGCTGAAAGTCGGCTGTATATTTCATTTTCTGCAATGCATCCGCCGATCGCACGTTTTCAGAAAGTGACTGAAGCCGGCTTGTCAAATGATCAACCGTTTGTAAATTCATTTGCTGAAGTCCGTGGAAGATGTCTTCCCCGTTATCCGGAAGCATCGCTTCATCATCTGATGAATAGGAGAAAACACGGAGTCTGACGATATACAAATGGATGCCGCCTGACGGTATAGGGGCAATATTGAATGTCTCATCACAAGGACAGATGTAGAGCGTTTCCTTCTGCAGCGGAAAGCTGTCTGTTCCGATATCAATTTGTCCCTCGCCTTTCACATGAAAGATCAATACGGGGGAATCAGTGAGCTGATGCTCTGACAGAAGGTCGGCTGTTTTTTTTACGGAGATGATATCAATGGGCTGAAAGAATAATATGTTTTTCATGAGAAACCACCTTTTAGGAAACATTCATTTAAATGATAACTGTTATCATTTAAATTGTACCAAATAAATGAATGTTTTCCTATAAAAAGCGGAAATGTGAAATGCGTCAAAATGTTACACGTGTAACACGAATGTTGTCAGTATATGAGGTATTGTTTTCTTATAGTTTTGAATTGGTCCAGCCGGCGTTGATATGTGCCGGTGATGTCTTCAATGGAAGTGCCTTTTTCTATTTTTTTGCGTACCCAGCCGTTACCGATCAGCTTGTCAAAAGAGCCTGTCGGCAAGAATGAAAAGTCATTCGGATATAAGTCATGCATGGTTTTCAGAATGGAAAGCCCTGTTTTTGCCGCTTCAAATGTGTTTCTGTTTGTTACGTAAACTTGTACGCCGTGGCACAGTTTGCCCTGGTGCTTGGAGAAGCTGGGGATAAATGATGCGGCTCTGAAGGTGACGCCCGGAAGCTTGAGACTGTTCAGGCGTTCTTCGAGCTCGGTGCTTTTCATATAAGGCGCGCCGATCAGTTCAAACGGCTTTGTCGTGCCCCTTCCTTCGGATACGTTTGTGCCTTCGATTAGTCCTGTCGCCGAATATGCGAATATGCTGTCCGGGGTCGGGATATTAGGCGAAGGGAGGACGAACGGCAGACCGGTATCTTCAATCGTCATCGTCCGCTTCCAGCGCTTCATTTTTACGACGGTGAGGTCGGCGCCAATATGAAACTCTTTATTGAATAAAAGAGCAAGCTCACCGATCGTCATGCCGTGCTTCAACGGGATCGGATACAGTCCGACAAATGAAGCGTAATCCGGTTCAAGAACCGGACCGTCCGGATTTCGTCCGCCTTGCGGATTCGGCCGGTCCAATACATAAAAAGGTATGCCTTTTTCTTTTGCCGCTTCCATGGCATAGGCCATTGTATAAATGTAGGTGTAGTATCGCGTTCCGACATCCTGAATATCGAAAATCAGTACATCTGTATCTTTCAGTATGTCAGGCGTCGGTTTCCTCGTTTCCCCGTACAGGCTGTAGACGGGAAGCCCTGTTTTTTCGTCTATATAGGATGTGACTTTGTCTCCGGCCTGAGCATCGCCGCGGACACCGTGCTCCGGTCCGAATAATGCCGTCAAGTGGATGTCTGGTGCCTCATACAGCACGTCAACGCTGCTTTTCAATGAATTGTTCACACCGGTCGGGTTGGTGATCAGCCCGACCCTTTTTCCCTTCAGTTCCTGTTTATAATCTTTCAGCAGGCGGTCGATGCCTGTTTGGATGCTTGGTTTCTTGGTGGTATGAAGGTTTCTGTCAGAAGCCGCCGAGACTGCCGTCATAGCACTGATGACGACTAATCCGGCAAGAAGCGCAGCCGTTTGTGTTTTCATGATCAGTCCTCCTGTTTAAAGCGGTTTTCCGGTCTTCAGATTGATACCGAAACCATAAGGATACAGTGTCGTTCCCGGATGCGTGACGGAAGGAATGTCAGCGGGCAGCCTGCCTTGCGGTGTTGTCTGTCCGAATATCGCTTCAACGCCTGCCGGAATGTTTGGCTGGAGAAATTGTCCGTCTGTATATCCTTTAAAGCCGTAGACTGCGATAAGGGCTTCAGCTTCTTCAAAGTTCGCAGCGTCATATGGATTACGCAGGCTCATCAGCACAAAGGGTTTTTGGTTCGATTGTGCGGCTTTCATGACGGCCCGCGGAAATGCAGTCGTCCACTTGCCGGGATCTGTGACGGAATCGTCAATCACGCCGTCGTTTACGACAGGATCATTTTTCACAACATATGAGCCTGTAATCACGTAATCAGCGTCAGATATCTGCTTTTTGTGTTCATCATGAAATGTACGCTCGGCGAAGTTCATTTTACTGATGGTTACCGGCCGGATTTTTTTCTTTTTGATGAGCTGCCGAATGGTTTGTTCCATTGACGCTGTTTGATCTTCATATGGAGCGGCAATGAGAACGCGGCTGTTCTTTTTTGGTTTGAATGGGAGCGTGCGGTTTTTGTTTTGTAAGACGGTGACGGACCTTTCCGCGATTTGTTTTTCAGCTTTCAGGTGATTTTTGCTGCCGACGGTTTTCTTTGCTTTTGCAATCTTCTTTTTCAGATTTGTCTCTTTCGGTGCGGGATATATCCCTCGTTTTATTTTCAGGGAAATGATGCGTTCCGCTGATTTGTTAATTTGCTGCAGCGGAATTTCCCCTTTTTGTACCGCCTTTTTTAAAGCGGAATGAACCCGGGCAAAGCGGTTTTCTGTTTGCAGCGATGTCACTTGGGCCGGCATCAGGGCAATATCGACTCCTGCTTTTACTGCCATGACGACCGCCTCTTCCTGGCCGAAATGATCGGCAATGGCTTTCATATTTAATGCATCCGTGACGATGACGCCGTTAAAGCCCATTTCCTCACGGAGAAGATGAGTCATCACTTTTTTCGAGAGCGTGGCGGGTACGAGGATGTCTGAACCGTCCAGCTTGCTTTTATAGGTTGTATCGTCAAACGCGGGAAATTGCACATGGGCTGTCATGATCATATCAGCTCCGGCCTGAATGGCCTTCCGGAACGGATAAAGTTCAATCTGACGCAGCCTTTCTTGATTGTGGGTGACAAGCGGAAGACCGTAGTGGCTGTCGACATCCGTGTCGCCGTGTCCCGGGAAATGTTTGACGGCGGCAGCGACATCCTGCTTTTGCTGAGCCTTCATTGAGGCAAGACCGAGTGAAGCTGTCAGATCTCGGTCTGAACTGAACGACCTGACGCCGATGACAGGGTTTCCGGGATTATTATTGATATCGAGAACGGGAGCGAAGTTCGTATTAATGCCCAGTGCTTTCAGTTCTTTCCCGATAATGGCGCCGGTCTGGGACGCGTAGGCTGTTTTTCTAGCGGCTCCGAGCGCCATATTGCCTGGGAAATGAGTGCCCTCACCAAGTCTAGTTACGATGCCGCCCTCCTGATCAATGCTTAATAATAGCGGAATGTCAGGGCTCGCCTTTTGAAAGGCATCTGTCAGGCGTACCGTTTGTTCAGTGTTTTTTACATTTTCTGCAAATAAGATAACGCCGCCGAACCGGTACTTTTGAATAAGCCCTGCGACTTCGTCATTCATTTGGGTAAGAGCCTCAGGTGATGACTGCCCCTTTTTTTGCCAATTGCGAAAATCAGGCATGAGCATCTGCCCTAATTTTTCATCTAATGTCATACGGGATACCGCTTGTTCCGCCTGTGACGGAATGTCCGGTTTTGTCGATACATGATGCGTGCCGAAAACAATGAACAACAGTAATACAGCTGAGATGACAAGTTTCATGATGGTGCCCTCCTGCCTTCATAGTTTGGACAAAAGACATGGGTTGTCATTCAATGGCTTCATAAATCGTTTTTATGACGCTGCCGTAGCTTCCGGTCGGAAAAAGATCCCCTTCAAAAACATTCGGGTTTTCACCGGGACTGACGACGGGGGAATGCTTTTTATTGGTCAAAAGTGCTATCCCCAGCTTATAAGCGGGATCAATAATCGTGACGGTGCCGGTCCATCCCGTATGGCCATATGCCTGCCTGCTTGCATAAGGGCCGAACATCCACTCCATATCCGGGCTGCCGTTTTTCCGCCAGCCGAGAGCGAAAGTCGGATCAGAGGATGCCGCCGTTGTGAACAAATCGGCTGTTCTTTTATTGAAGAGAGAAACGTGTTTATAACTGCCTCCGTTCAGCATGACTTGAAGAAGGACGGCCATATCATCAGCTCTGGAAAACAGCCCGGCGTGACCGGACACCCCTCCCATTGAGTAAAATGCTTTTTCATCGTGAACTTCCCCCTGCAGTGTATACGCCCTGATGTGAGGGAAATGGATGACTCCGTCACGTGTGTTGCCTAAACGTTCAGTAGCTGCGAATGCTTTTTCTTTAAAGCCTTTTTGCAGCGGGTTGAACAGTGTGTGCGTCAGTTTCAGCGGTTTGTACAGTTCTTGTTCCGCATAGGCATCAAGGGTTTTTCCGGTTATGTTTTCAATGATGCAGCCGAGAAGCATGTAACCGATATCGCTGTATACGTGTTTTGTTCCCGGTTTGTATTCAAGCGGGATTTGGGTGAGAAAACGGATCGTTTTATCCCGTTCTTGTGAATACAAAGGGCCTGCGGTGTCCGGCTGATAGAAATAAAAGCTTGCCGGCAAACCGGATTGATGCTGGAGCACATCGATGACGCGAATGCGGTCTTTTTCTTGAATCGGATCGCTTTTTCTGTCTTTGAAATCAGGAAGGTAAGCCGAGACTTTTTGATACACATCAAGCTTTCCCTGGCTGACGAGTCGCTGTAATGCAAAATTCGCCGCGTACATTTTTGTATTGGAAGCTAGATCAAACATGGTTGATGTTTTCATTTTTTTCGGACGGGATAAAAGGGTGTTCCCGTCATATTTTTTGCTGTAGCCGTATGCTTTCTTTTTGATCACCCGTCCGTCCTTTACGACGACGAGGACGGCTCCGGGGAATCCTGCTGCGATGTCTTTTTCAATCATTTGATCAACCTTTCTGAGCTTTGCTGCGTCGTATAATTTGGCTTGGGCTTCGGCTTTGTGCTGCGGCAGAAAAGAGAGGCTGATGACCATTGTGAGTATGGCGGCTGTCAGTGTTTTCATATTCTGATCCCTCCCGGTTTATTCAAATTCAGCAGCCATGTCATCCTTAAATCCGAACGCATAAGTGAAGACAAAGCCCGCCGCGTAAGAGATGAAGAGACCGATGATATACAAAACGATTTGAGCCGGCTGTACGAGAAACGAGAGCGGAAGGCCGGAGACACCGATTGAAAAAGTAGCCACCTGAAAATGGGCTTGAAAGGCGCCGCCGATTCCCGCCCCTAAACACGCCGTTAAAAACGGCCGGCCGAGCGGGAGCGTGACGCCGAAGATGAGCGGCTCTCCGATTCCGAGCAGACCGGATGGAAGTCCGCCGCCGATCGCTCTTTTCAATGAGGCTTTTTTTGTTTTCATAAAGATGGCGAAGGCCGCCCCTACCTGACCCGCGCCTCCCATCGCGAGAATCGGAAGAAGCGGGTCATCTCCGATTGATCGGATTAATTCCAAATGTACGGGGGTCAAGCCCTGATGCAGGCCGGTGACGACAAGCGGCAGGAAGGCGGCTCCCAGTACAAACCCTGAGAGCACTCCCCCGACATTCAGAAGCGACAATAAACCTGATGTAATCAGATCAGAAATAAAACCGCCTGCAGGGATAAAAACGACATATGTCACCAGCCCGGTGATAAGTAAAGACAATGTAGGCGTGACGATAATGTCGATGGATTGATGGACGTACTTTCTGATAAACCGTTCGGTATAAGCGATAAAAACCGCAGCGAAAAGAACGCCGATTAATCCTCCCCTGCCAGGGAGCAGATTCTCTCCGAACAAACTGATATTGGCGATCTCAGGGTTAAGGATCAATATGCCCGCAAGGCCGCCCATCGCGGGAGTCCCGCCGAATTCCTTCGCCGCATTGATGCCGACAAGGACGCCGAGGTATGCGAATAAGCCTGAACCGATAACCGTTAAAATAAGTGCGATTTGGGATTCTTTCGGGAGCCAGCCGGCCTGAATGACGGCTTTCGTAATACCGGTGATTAAACCTGATGCAATGAGTGCGGGAATAAGGGGAATGAAGATGCTTGATATTTTTCTCAGAAACAGTGTGATGGGTGTGGTGTTTTTTCTGTTGAGATCGGCTTTTTTCCGTGAGGCGGCTTCTTTTAAATCAATGTTTTTTCCGGATGACATAAGTTTTGCGAAAGCGTCGGCGACATGATTGACGACACCCGTGCCGAGAATGATCTGCAGTGTTTCGGCTTCGACGACGCCTATTACCCCGTCAAGCCGTTTCAGCGCTTCAATATCCGTTTTGTCCTGATCTAAAGGTGTAATCCTCAGGCGTGTCATACAGTGGGTAAAGCCTGAAATATTCGATGAACCGCCGCAATTGTCCAGGATATCTTTGGCCAGTGACTGATAAAATGCCTCTTTGCTCATGGAGATCCTCCTTTGTCCGTACGATTTTTCCCGGGGAGCTGTGTCTGAAACGCGTCCTAAACGCGCCTGCGCCGATCATGAAAACGGCGCGGGCTCGTAAAAGCACATTATTTTTCACCAAAGAACGATCAGCGTTCTTTTTCTTTTGAAACGTGCTGTTCTATGGCTTTGTCAATGAAGCCTTCTGCTTCTTTCAGCAGTGCCTTCGCGTGTGTTTCGTCTGAATTCGTCTTCAGCATGACGATTGCCGTTTTGACATGGCTGCCTGCGGCCTCAAGCGTTTCTTTTGCCTTGTCGTACGGAACGCCCGTGATGCTTTGGATAATGCCGATTGCGCGTTCTTTCAATTTTTCGTTGCTGACATGAACGTCCACCATTAAATTTTCGTACACTTTGCCGCTTTTGATCATCACGGCCGTGGAAATCATGTTCAGAATCATTTTATGTGCCGTCGCCGCTTTCATTCGTGTTGACCCTGTAATCACTTCGGGGCCGACGACGACTTCAATGCTGTGATCGGCAAAGGTGCTGATCAATGAGTCCTTATTGCATGTGAGCGCGACGGTTTTGGCGCCGATTGTTTTTGCGTATTTCAGCGCACCGGCCGCATACGGCGTGCGCCCGCTTGCCGCGATGGCGATCACGGTGTCTTCTGCGGTAAGCCCGATCGTTTTGAGATCGAGAGCGCCGGTTTCCTCGCTGTCTTCTATACCTTCAGCCGCTTGCAAAAAGGCGTCTGCTCCTCCGGCCATCAGACCGATGACAGTGTCGGGACTTACGCTGTATGTAGGCGGGCATTCAACCGCATCCAGTACACCGAGTCTGCCGCTTGTGCCCGCTCCCGCATAAATCAGCCTGCCGTTTCGCCGTAAGGACTGATGGGCGAATTGAACGGCAATCTGAATATCGGGCAGCACCTGCTGAACGGCTTCAGCCACTTTGAAATCCTCTTGGTTAATGCTGCGGAGAATTTCCATCGTGTCTGCTTGATGGATTGAAGCGGTCTGCGGATTTCTGGTTTCTGTGGTCAATCTGTGAATGTTAAGCCGGTCTGTCATGATTGTACCCTCCCAAGTCGTTAATACTTGAAGTATATGGGCTTCTGAATAGATGTTTCAAGAAAAATCGGCAGGGATGAGATGAATAATCAAGCGCTTTCACAAAAAATGATGCAGAATGTGCTGTTCGCCGATGGGGCCGATCCTGCGACGACCTTTATCAATAAAACCGGAAGACCGGTACAGGTTCTTTGCACGATGATTGCGATGGTTTACAGCAAGCACGATTTCATCACACCAAGGAAAGTAATTTGCGACAAAAGCGGGGAGCTGCAGCATCGCTTGTTTGGCATAACCTTTTCCCTGATGCGGCGCATGTAAGGACAGCGCACTCAGCAAAATGGCAGACACATTGTTCGAATATGGGGCAATGGTTTCTTTTGAGGTATGTAAAATAAAAAAACCGACGGGGCGGTCTTCTTTTAAAATGACTGTCGGGTAGCGATCCCGGATGACAAGAGCCTGCGGCAGGACATCTATCGGCAGAGCTGTGAACTTTTTATCTTCTTCACTCAGCACAAACCCGTTCAGTCCGTCTGCATGCTCCGGTTTATAAAAGGACAGGGCTACATCCATGATATCTACTCTCCTTTTTTATAATTGATCCAATTCATCTTCTGATAGAACACGGAAGCCACCCCGTTTTAAAAGAGCGGAAGTGATGCCGTCTCCGATTATTTTTTTTCCTGAGAAAGTGCCGTCATAGATAAAGCTGCTGCCGCAGGACGGACTGTTTTCTTTAAGGATGATCGTTGCGGCGCCTATTTCTTTTGCGTATGCTAATGTTTTTTCCGCGCCGTCCATATATAAAGCCGTAACGTCTTCGCCTGATGCCGTTACGATTCTTGCTGTTCCGTTCAGCACGTCTTCGCCCGTGCCGCCGATGATTTCCGCCGGTTCGCGGGGAGTGGTGAAGCCGCCCAAAAGTTCGGGGCAGACCATAACAGCTTTCTTTTCTTCTACGAGTCTGCGGATTTTTTCCGAAGCGGCGTGAGAGCCGTTATACCTGCATTCGATACCGCCGAGACAAGAGCTGACTAAGATCATCTGTGTCCATTCCCTTCAATATTTTGATACTTTCATCATAAATGAAATAAGAGAGGAGGGATGAGTTTTTCAGTTAAAAAACGGGTAAAAAAGTTTGAAAATAAAAAAAATAATTTTCCTCTTTACAAATGGGGCACAACCTGTATATAATAACTTTTGTCAGCTCGACGCGGACACAACGGCCCGTTGGTCAAGCGGTTAAGACACCGCCCTTTCACGGCGGTAACACGGGTTCGAATCCCGTACGGGTCATATGGAGGATTAGCTCAGCTGGGAGAGCATCTGCCTTACAAGCAGAGGGTCGGCGGTTCGAGCCCGTCATCCTCCA
>NZ_JAAMNL010000020.1:0-21512 GCF_011066015.1 Bacillus sp. EKM206B | reverse complement strand
GCGGTGTAGCTCAGCTGGCTAGAGCGTACGGTTCATACCCGTGAGGTCGGGGGTTCGATCCCCTCCGCCGCTACCATTGGACCTTTAGCTCAGTTGGTTAGAGCAGACGGCTCATAACCGTCCGGTCGTAGGTTCGAGTCCTACAAGGTCCACCACTTATACGGAGGAATACCCAAGTCTGGCTGAAGGGATCGGTCTTGAAAACCGACAGGGGTGTCAAAGCCCGCGGGGGTTCGAATCCCTCTTCCTCCGCCATATCTAATTTAATTATCATCGCGGGGTGGAGCAGTTCGGTAGCTCGTCGGGCTCATAACCCGAAGGTCGCAGGTTCAAATCCTGCCCCCGCAACCAAAAAATGGTCCGGTAGTTCAGTTGGTTAGAATGCCTGCCTGTCACGCAGGAGGTCGCGGGTTCGAGTCCCGTCCGGACCGCCATTTATAAAAAGGCTCGGTAGCTCAGTTGGTAGAGCAACGGACTGAAAATCCGTGTGTCGGCGGTTCGATTCCGTCCCGAGCCACCATTTAATTTAATATTGTTTTGGCGGTTGTGGCGAAGTGGTTAACGCACCAGATTGTGGCTCTGGCACTCGTGGGTTCGATTCCCATCAATCGCCCCATACAACATGCGGGTGTAGTTTAGTGGTAAAACCTCAGCCTTCCAAGCTGATGTCGTGGGTTCGATTCCCATCACCCGCTCCATTTTTATATTGTCATGGGCCTGTAGCTCAGCTGGTTAGAGCGCACGCCTGATAAGCGTGAGGTCGGTGGTTCGAGTCCACTCAGGCCCACCATGATGATTTTTCCACAGTAGCTCAGTGGTAGAGCTATCGGCTGTTAACCGATCGGTCGCAGGTTCGAATCCTGCCTGTGGAGCCATACGGAGAAGTACTCAAGTGGCTGAAGAGGCGCCCCTGCTAAGGGTGTAGGTCGTGTAAGCGGCGCGAGGGTTCAAATCCCTCCTTCTCCGCCATAAGGCCCGTTGGTCAAGCGGTTAAGACACCGCCCTTTCACGGCGGTAACACGGGTTCGAATCCCGTACGGGTCATTAAAAAACCTTGCATATTATGCAAGGTTTTTTATTATGCGTTCATAGTGTAAATGGTAAAAGACAGGTATGTGGCAAAAGCGCTCCATAATAAATAAGGGACCAGAAGCCAGGCTGAAGCTTTACTGTATTTACCGGCAATGAGCAACAGAATGAGTGTTGTCACCGCCACAAGCAGGCAATCGATAGATGCAGCAAGCAAATTTTTCTGTGTGAATTGAAAATAGCTGAATCCTTGATTCACGATATAATTGATGAGAAGCATCACCCAAAAAACTTTGGATTCTTTACATGAAAACTTTGCGTATATCAAGGCTGCTGAGAGCGAAATAAGCGCAAACAAAACCGCCCATATGATGCCGATCACTGATCCGCTCGGCGTCCAGTCAGGTTTTTGCAGTGCGTCATACCATTCACGGTCGATGGGAAAGAGAACCCCCGCTAAAGAAAACAAGACATATGTAATGATAAATACAATAATCGCACCGATATACTTCTTTTTCATTTGTTCCCTCCGTCATTCAATGTCAATACGTTAGTTCCCTTTTTTGGAAATATTAAACCTTTTAAAAGGTTCATGCATCATTAAGTGTATGAGTTTTCAGTGTAAAAATGCAGCAAACCATTTATTTGTATTCAAAAACCCCGGCAGGCCGGGGTTTTAATCAGCATGAAGATCGCCAAAGGTCGTCATAATTCCTTCTTCGTCCAGTTCCTGTTCATATTTTTCGTGTGCTTTGCTTGGATACACGGAAATGTTTTTTCCGGTAATATCTGTCGCGATAAAGTTCTCATAATCCTCAGCATAGCCGATGTTTTCTTCTGAGTTCATTGTCATATCCCCATAGCTGAGCGGAGGATCCTCTAAATCCTGAGGCGTTTCTGAGTTTCCGTATTCCTCAACATCCTGATAAGCATCTTCACTATCGTAAGTCGCCCGGATTGATTCATCATCATCAAATTCAAACTGTCCGAACGGTGTTTCCTCCTCAATCGGCCTGTCTTTGGAAACGGCATCCTGCGAGGAATATTCCGCCAATGTCGTAGCCGTCGGCAGAGCTTCGAGTCTGTCATAAGGAATGTCCTTGCCGCTGACTTCACATGTGCCGTATGTGCCGTTTTCAATTTGTTTCAGAGAGTAATCAATGTCGCGAAGGTGTTCCCGTTCATGGTCGAGCAGAGCCAGGTCTTTTTCCCGCTCGTATAATTCGGTCGCCTGATCGCCGGGATGATTGTCATAGGAAGACAATTCGCCGGATGACTGATACGGGAATTTATCAGCTAACTGAAATTGATCATTTTCTTTAAAGCGGCTCAAAATATCATGTCTGGCTTCTTCCAATTCTTTTTTAAAGTGTGTGATCTGTTCGTTTGTAAGCACATCAATCCCTCGTTTCTATGTGATGCTTACTGTTAGTATGAACGCTTTTGCGCAGAAAAATGGTGGATAAAAATAGTCATTTTCCCATGAGGAAGTAAAAGGATACAGTGATTGCCGAGAGTGGGGAAAGAAAATTCAAGTTTGTTTCTTTATTCATTTGCGCAAAAAGGTTTATAATAAGAAATGCAGGCATTTTGTCGTGCTCACATCTGTGTGTTTGACACAAAGTCATCACAGGTGTATTGTATTAAAAGCATTTAACGGATTATGGAGGAATGTCTCATGGTGACAACGGTGCAGCATACGTTCCGAGAGGAAGCAGATCATGCATTACATAAAGCCAAACAAGTCAACCATGCTGTCTTATTGAGCTATTCAAGACGTATTGCGTCTTTAGACCCTCTATCATTTTTCAAAGACGGAGCAAAAAAATATAAAGGCAAACGATTTTTTTGGTCAGAACCCGGTAGTGAATTAACAATAGTCGGTCTTGGCACAGAAGCGCTGTTCCAATCGAATGAAAAAAATGGAAAGCGTTATCACGACGTTTTTGAACAATGGGAGCGCTTTAAAAAGACGGCTTTTCATATTCATGAAGAAGAAGAGACGGCGCATACCGCGGTCGGTCCTGTCTTATTCGGCGGTTTTTCATTTAATCCCGCTGAAGAGAGAGGAGACGAATGGAACGGGTTCGAAGAAGGACTGTTCTTTATCCCCTCACTCATGCTGACAAAGACGGCAGATGGTGATTATTTAACCGTCAATCAATGGGCGGCAGACGGTAATCAGGCAGAAGATACGCTGAAACGTCTGAAATCTTTTTCGGAAGCTTTTTCAGTTTCTTCAATCGAGTATGAAGAATATCCTGTTTTAACAAAAGCGGAAGAACTTGATGTGGAAAACTGGCTTGAAGCCATTAAAACAGCAACAAATGATATGAAAGCAAATCAATTTGATAAAGTCGTGCTGGCAAGGGAAGTCGTTTTGTCATATGATGGGCCTATTCCGGCGGAGAGCGTTGTCCGCAAGCTTTTGACGGACCAAACGACAAGCTATGTTTTTGCGATTGAGCAGGGAGATAAATGCTTTGTCGGCGCTTCACCGGAACGGCTGATCAAAAAATCCGGCAAAGACGTCATGTCCACTTGTCTGGCAGGTTCAATTAAGCGCGGAGAAAATCAACAAGAAGATGAGCGTCTCGGCAAAGAGCTGCTGCATGACGAAAAAAATCTCGCGGAACATGATTTTGTGGTTCAGATGATACACGATTCTTTCTTGTCGAGCTGCAGCGATGTGAAAAAGCCTGCAGGTCCGCAATTATATAAAACAAAAAGTGTTCAGCATCTATATACGCCGATCACAGGCCATCTTAAAACGTCCGCTTCGCTGTTTGATTTAATTGAAAAGCTGCATCCCACACCGGCATTGGGCGGAGCTCCCCAGCAGAAAGCTGTTGAGATTATCGCTGATATTGAACCAATGACACGCGGATGGTACGCGGCACCGATCGGCTGGATGGACGGCAGGGAAAACGGAGAATTTGTCGTGGCTATCCGATCAGGGCTGATTGAAGGCAAAAGTGCGCGGCTTTTCGCAGGCTGCGGCATTGTTGAAGATTCAGATCCGCAATCAGAATATGAAGAAACACAAATTAAACTAAAGCCGATGATCTCTGCTTTAGGAGGTGAAAGGCTTTGACAAACCCGATTACACATTATATCGGAAGCTTTATTGATGAATTCGCTCTATCAGGTGTCACCGACGCAGTTGTTTGCCCGGGGTCGAGGTCAACTCCCTTGGCGGTTTTGGCGGCGGCCCACCCGGATATTCAAGTCCATATACAGATTGATGAACGATCCGCAGGTTTTTTCGCACTCGGTCTTGCAAAAGCCCGCCAGCGTCCGGTCATGCTGATTTGTACGTCAGGAACGGCGGCGGCTAACTTCTATCCGGCCGTGATTGAAGCTCATTATTCAAGAGTGCCTCTGATTGTCCTGACTGCTGACCGGCCTCATGAATTGAGGGAAGTGGGGGCGCCTCAGGCGATTAACCAGCATTTTCTGTTCGGTAACTTTGTTAAGTTTTTCACAGACTCGGCTCTGCCTGAGGAAAATCCTCAAATGCTGAGCTATATCAGAACATTGGCCGGCAGAGCCGTAAGTGAAGCCGGGAAGCGCCCGATGGGGCCAGTCCATATCAATGTGCCGCTCAGAGAGCCTTTGATGCCGGATTTATCAGCCGCACCTTTTGAAAGAATGAGAAAGGGGCGGCACGTCTCAGTCACAACAGGGATTCAGTCAGCTGATCAAGATTCTCTCTGTCATATTACAGAGCGTCTTGCGGGGACCGAAAGAGGTATGATCGTCTGCGGCGAAATTCACGGTGAAGCAGAAAAGCAGCAAATCATCGCGCTTGCCGAGATGCTTCAGTTCCCGATTTTGGCTGATCCGCTTTCAAACCTCCGAAACGGGGAGCATGATAAGACGCTGATTATTGATGCTTATGACTCGTTTTTAAAAGATGAAGAAATAAAAGAGGCGCTGCGCCCGGACGCTGTGATCCGCTTCGGCCCGATGCCGGTTTCCAAACCGCTCTTTTTATGGCTCAGAGATGATCCTGCCATTGAGCAGTTTATCGTCGATGAAGACGGAGGATGGAGAGATCCCACCCAGGCCGGCGCGCATATGATTCATTGCCATCCGTCTGTGTTTTTGGAAGCGGTCCGTTCAGCTGAAACCGGAAAGCGGCCGTCCGGATGGTTTGAGAAATGGCAGTTTGTCAATGACCGGTTCCGGAGTCATTTACAGGACGCAAGCATGGATGATTTATCATTTGAAGGAAATGTATATCGTCAGCTTCAGCACCTTGTCCCTGAAGGCAGTTCGATTTTTGTCGGAAACAGCATGCCGATTCGCGACGTGGATACGTTCTTTGAAAAACAAGATCGCTCCTTCCGTGTCTATGCCAACCGCGGCGCTAACGGAATTGACGGAGTTGTCTCCTCGGCTATGGGACTGTGTGAGGGTACAAAAGCTCCTGTCACGCTTGTCATTGGAGATTTATCGTTTTACCATGATTTAAACGGGCTGTTAGCGGCTAAAAAACTTGGAATTCCGCTTACGGTTATTTTAATAAACAATGATGGCGGCGGGATTTTCTCGTTTTTGCCGCAGGCATCTGATAAGACTCATTTTGAAGAACTGTTCGGTACGCCGACGGGTCTTGATTTCCGGCATGCCGCCGCACTGTACGGCGGGACGTATACTTGCCCTGAGACATGGGAAGCATTTAAGGATTCGTATCAGCCGCAGGCGGACAAGCCCGGACTTCATATAATCGAGCTGAAAACAGATCGGACATCAAGAGTTCAATTCCATCGCGATCTGCTGCAGGCCGCAGTGCGGGAAGTGAAAAAAGAATGGAAACTGTAACAGTTAAAACGGCCGACGGCGTATGCTATCGTGCTGCTGATAGCGGACACGAATCATCTGAAGCTATTGTTTGTCTGCATGGATTTACGGGCAGCAAAGAATCATGGATGTTTTTACGCGGCATGTTTCCCGGCGAACGAATGGTGATGATTGACTGCCTGGGTCACGGGGAGACAGACGCGCCTGTGCAAGCGGCAAGGTACAGTGCGAGCCGGCAGGTTGCGGACCTTGCCGCCGTTTTTGATCAATTAAAACTTCACAAAGTGAAACTTATTGGTTATTCTATGGGGGGAAGACTTGCGTATTCCTTTGCACAGGCATTTCCGCATCGGGTGTCAGCGCTTGTTTTGGAAAGTACAACCCCGGGCCTCAGCACGCTTCAGGAACGCAAAAAGCGGATTCAGTCAGACCGGAAGCTTGCTGACTTTATATTGCAGGAAGGTATAACATCGTTTGTCGATTATTGGGAGGGCATTCCGTTGTTTGCCACGCAGCTTTCTCTGCCGGACAGCGTAAAGGCGTCCATCCGTGCCGGCAGGCTGAAAAATAATCCGTCCGGACTTGCAGGCAGCCTGCTCGGAATGGGGACGGGCTCACAGCCTTCCTGGTGGGAGGCATTACACCGCATCAAGGCGCCCGTCCTGCTCATATGCGGTGAATGGGATGAAAAGTTTTGCGCTATTAATCAAAAGGTGCATAACCTGCTCCCATCAAGTAAAATAGAGGTTGTCAAACAGGCGGGGCACACGGTACATGTGGAACAGCCGCGAATTTTTGGTAAGATAGTAAGTGAGTTTTTATACGGCTTGTAAAGCATAAAGAAAATAGCTTTTCGGCCGGACTCAGGCAAAAATGAAGGAGGTCATATCAATGGCTGCAGAATGGAAAAGTGAACGTCAGTACGATGAAATCCTGTACGAGACGTATAACGGTATTGCAAAAATAACAATTAACCGCCCGGAGGTACATAACGCATTTACTCCTAAGACGGTATCAGAAATGATTGACGCGTTTGCTCGTGCGCGTGATGACTCCAATATTGGTGTCATCGTTCTTGCGGGAGCGGGAGATAAAGCATTCTGTTCAGGCGGAGACCAAAAAGTCCGTGGTCACGGCGGATATGTCGGAGACGATCAGATCCCGCGTCTGAATGTGCTTGATCTTCAGCGTTTGATCCGCGTTATTCCTAAACCGGTCGTAGCGATGGTATCAGGCTATGCCATCGGCGGAGGCCATGTGCTTCATATCGTCTGTGATTTAACGATTGCGGCCGATAACGCGATTTTCGGTCAAACCGGACCGAAAGTGGGAAGCTTTGATGCCGGTTACGGCTCAGGTTACCTGGCGCGTATCGTCGGACATAAGAAAGCCCGTGAAATCTGGTACCTGTGCCGTCAATACAACGCGCAGGAAGCGCTCGACATGGGGCTTGTCAATACAGTTGTCCCATTAGAGAAACTTGAAGAGGAAACAATTAAATGGTGTGAAGAAATGCTTGAGAAAAGCCCTACAGCCCTTCGTTTCCTTAAAGCGGCATTTAACGCTGATACAGACGGCCTCGCCGGAATTCAGCAATTTGCAGGAGATGCAACGCTTCTTTATTACACAACTGACGAAGCGAAAGAAGGCCGCGATTCCTTTAAAGAGAAACGCAGTCCCGATTTCGGTCAATTCCCTCGTTTTCCGTGATCAGATGACACTACGAAACAGCTTGAGCCGCTCTGGTCCAAGCTGTTTTCTTTTCAAAAAAAGTACTTTTACCTCGGAGATGATAACATGCTGACAGAACAGCCGAATTGGCTCATTCAAAGGGCTCAGCTGACACCAGAGAGAATCGCTCTCATATTTGAAAACAAACAGATGACATTCAGAGAATTATATCTTGCTTCTAAACAAATGGCCGCGCGGCTGTCCAAATACTGCTCGCTTAAAAAAGGAGACCGCGCTGCGATTTTGCTTTCTAACAGACCGGAAATGGTTTATGCCGTTCACGCCTGTTTCTTATTAGGGGCGGAAGCTGTGCTGTTGAATACGAAGCTCTCAAAACAGGAACGGATGTTTCAGCTCGAAGATTCACAGGCTAAGCTTTTATTGACGGAGGACGGTTTTTGCCGCGAAGAATATGAGTCTGCGGTCGCCGCTGCGGATGTAGACGAGCTGCAGGCCAAAGCCGCGGGAGACATTGAACCTGAAGCTTATGTAACGCTTGATGATACGGCGACTCTTATGTATACGTCAGGAACAACGGGAAGGCCGAAGGGGGTGCAGCAGACTTTCGGTAATCATTATTCCAGCGCTGTATCGTCTGCGCTGAATCTGGGGGTCACGGAGCGGGACCGCTGGCTTATTGCGCTGCCGCTGTTTCATATCAGCGGTCTGTCTGCGCTGTTTAAGTCGGTTATTTATGGCATGCCTGTCGTGCTTCATCAAAAATTTTCTGTCACTGATGTGCTGGACAGCATCAGCTCCCATCAGGTCACGATCATTTCAGCGGTGCAGACCATGCTTTCGGGCCTGCTTGCGGAAACTGAACAATGTCCTGAGTCACTGCGCTGCATTCTGCTTGGCGGGGGTCCGGCACCGCTGCCGCTCCTTGAAGAATGCCGCAGGAAACAATTTCCGGTATTCCAATCTTACGGCTTGACTGAAACCTGCTCACAGATTGTCACGCTTTCTCCGGAATTCAGCATGGACAAGCTCGGCTCGGCCGGTAAACCGCTGTTTTCATGCGAAATTAGAATTGAAAAAGACGGAAGCCCTTGTGCGCCGTTTGAACACGGTGAAATTACGGTGAAAGGCCCGAACGTAATGAAAGGGTATTACCATCGTGACGACGCAAACCAGGCCGCTTTTCATAATGGATGGTTTAAAACGGGCGATCTTGGCTATTTGGATGATGAAGGGTTTTTATACGTGCTGGACAGGCGGTCGGACCTCATTATTTCAGGCGGAGAAAACATCTACCCGGCAGAAGTGGAAGCGGCGCTGCTTGCCCATCCGGCTGTAGCGGAGGCCGGTGTTTCGGGAGCCGAAGATCCGAAGTGGGGGAAAGTGCCGCATGCTTTTCTCGTGCTGACTTCTTCTGTCAGTTCTGAGGAGCTGACCGCCTTTTGCCGTGAGCGGCTTGCAAAATATAAAATACCGGCTGCTTTTTTCGAGGTTGACGGGCTCCCGCGGAACGCGTCCAATAAACTGATGAGGCATCGGCTGAATGAGCTTCGTAAAGGAGAATTATCATGATTAAGATTGAAAAAATCACCCTTTATCATGTAAGTATGAGGCTGAAAAAACCGTTTAAAACAAGTATTGAAACGCTGCAGGACCGTAAATTTTTGATCGTGGAAGCGATCGATGAAACCGGGAGAACCGGCTGGGGGGAGGTATCGGCGTTTTCTTCTCCGTGGTATACAGAAGAAACGATTCAGACATGCGCGCATATGCTGAGAGATTTTTTCATCCCAAATGTCGTAGGCCGCGAGTTTTTCCATCCGTCAGAAGTGCCTGACAGTCTCGCGCGTTTCAAAGGAAACCGCATGGCAAAAGCGGGGCTTGAATCAGCCGTGTGGGATCTATATGCCAAGAAAAAGGGGATATCTCTCGCAGAAGCCTTAGGGGGCAAAAGAGATAAAGTGCCCGCCGGCGTGGCGGTGGGTCTGGCTTCGCCTGATGAGATGCTTCGGGAAATTGAGCAATACGTAAAAGAAGGTTATCAACGTATAAAAATAAAAATTCAGCCCGGCCATGACGTTGATCTGGTCAGATCCATCCGCAGCCGTTTTCCGAACGTACCGCTGATGGCGGATGCCAACTCGGCATATGAACTGAAAGACATCAGCAGGCTGAAAGAGTTGGATGAATTCCAGCTCATGATGATAGAACAGCCGCTTCAGGCAGATGATATTGTCGATCACCGCCACCTGCAGAAACACTTGAGAACCGCGGTATGCCTTGATGAAAGTATATGCTCATATGATGACGCAAGGCGGGCGATTGAGCTTGGGAGCTGTAAAATCATTAACATAAAACCGGCGCGTGTAGGAGGCCTGACTGAGGCTTTAAAAATACATGACTTATGCAGAGAGCATCACATGCCGGTTTGGTGCGGCGGAATGTTTGAAACCGGCATTTCGAGAGCGCAGACAGTCGCGCTCGCTTCGCTGCCGCAATTTACGATACCGGGTGACATTTCCTCGTCAGACCGATACTGGGAGGAGGATATTGTCACTCCCGATATCCGTATCGAAGAGGGGTTCATCTCTGTTCCGGACGGTCCCGGACTGGGTGTTGAAGTCAATCAGGAAATAATGAGAAAATACGTCACCCAAATGGACGTTTTTACGACAAACAACTGATAAAAAGACATTTCAGCGAGTTGAGCTGCCTGTATGCTGCTGTTATATTGAAACTGTTCATCATCACCCCTTCCCCAGTTTGAACCGGCTGTATCAGCCGGTTTTTTTAATAGGCGGATGCGATGATTTTTTTATTCTTCAAACAGTGTCGGCTTTAGATCGCAGGTGTGGGCAAACATGTACATCTTGATAAAAAATTCTGTGCTTGTCATGAATGCGATATTGTACTGTCTGCCGCCTATATTTGCCGACGAACCGCCTTTCTGCCATGCTTCTCATCCGCGCGATTTTCTCCGGCTCAGGGGCTGATTTCAAAAAGGCTTGCGGCGCGGAAATGAAAAAGAGCTGTATAAAACAGCTCTTTTCTTTTATAAATCATGCGGTTTAAAGGTTTTGCAATCCGTTTCTTCACTTTTTTCAGCGGTTTCGCCTGTATGGCTGACCACATAAATCGCGTCGGCCGTGCATTTGTTTCCTCTGCCCCAATATGAACAGTTATTGACTTCACACAGAATTTTTTGGTCCATGCTGGCTCCCCTCCAAGATAAAAGGTACGCCATTAGTATGAGCCGCCCTGATTTTTGTTATTCCTCCTGACGGATATAACGTCTGTCTTTCATAAAGAGCTTCCAGAAGAAATAAAACCCGGGAAACAAAATAATGAAAGCGACGATATACGTCATAAACAGCGCCCTGAAGGTGGCCGGCTCCGTAAATCCTGACATGACCGTAATATCCGGATAAATCATATAAGGAAGATGCGCCCGTCCGTATGCATAGCTTGCCAGAAAGTATTGAAGCGCAATGGCGATCATGGCGATTCTCGGTTTGCCGAGGTTGCTGCCGAAGCGCTTATTCGGCAAAAACAGAGCCGCGCCGGCAATGATAAATGTAATGACAGACAGTATGAGCCATGTCTTGTCTTTCATCATCCCCGTATACAGCCAGCCGGCTTCAGAGCGTAATGTCAGCATAATGAAGAAGGCAAAAAGAAGCGACAGCGGCCCTGTTAGTAAAGAGCTCCGTCTGTAGATGCGGTACGCATGCTCCTCTTCCGCAACATTTGAAAAATCGGCCAGAAGCAGTGAAGATAAAAATAAAGTGCTTAAAATGGCAAAGCCGATAAACGCATACGCATTAAGGCTTGTAAAGACATTTGCCAAATTCAGGTGATACACGCCGCCCGTCTTCTCAATAAAACCTCCGTGTGTGACCGGAAGGACCAAAATCAGCACAGCGGGAATAATGAAGCCCGAAATTCCGGAGATATATCTCATGATTTTTCTTTCCTTCGCCGTATTGGAGAAGACGAGAAAGCCGCTGCGGATGGCTAAAAGCAGCAAAATAATACTCCCCGGGATCAATAAAACGGTTCCCAGCACGAAGGTTGCCCCTGGAAAGAAGCTGAATAGGGCGACAACGATTGCGACGATAAAGACGTTGGTCACTTCCCATGTCGGGGACAAATAACGGTTGGCGATGTTTGTCGCCTTTGTTTGTTCTTTATTTAAATAAATCATCGACCAAAAGCCGGCTCCGAAGTCCATCGTTGCCATGACCGCGTAGATAAACACGAAGCCCCATACGATTGATATCGCAATGAGAGCATCCATGGTAATGTCCATTTTAATTCAGCCCTTTCTATAGTTAGGATTCCGCCGCTTTTACATCCTCCTCAACGGGATGTTTGCGGAAATAATAAAGCAGCACATAAATGACTGCAGCTGCCAAAATGGCGTAAACGACCGTAAACAGGATGAACAGCAAACCGATTGAACCGGTTGTCGTGACGACATCAGACGTTTTCAAGAGATGGTAAATCACCCATGGCTGCCGCCCCGTACAAGCGAATATCCACCCGAATTCAATTCCGATCAGACTGAGCGGTCCTGCGGTTAAAAATAAAATCAAAAGCCAAGTCGGAAAGCTGTCTTTCTTTAAAATTTTTCTCCACACGATGCCGATGATTGAGTACAAAATGAGCAGCATCCCGATGCCGACCATTCCGTTAAACAGTGTATGGATGAATAAAGGCGGCCACTCGTCTTTCGGAAACGCGTTCAATCCTTTGACGACGGTATCAAAGCTGTTTGCAGCCAAAAAGCTTAAAGCCCACGGCACCTCTATCGCCCATTTTACTTTTTCTTCTTTTGCATCAGTAAAACCCCCGATCGCAAGCGGAGCGTGTGATCTAGTTTCAAAGAGCCCTTCTGCGCCCGCAAGCTTCTCAGGCTGGTATTCGTAAAGAAGCTGGGCTGACTCGTGACCGTTTAAAGAGGCAATAATGGAGAATATCCCTCCGATCGTTAAGGCGAGCAGCAGCGCTTTTCGGTGAAAGCGGTATACCTGCTCCTGTTTTCTCGTTCTCAGCATTTTATAAGCCGCAACTGACGCAACGATAAATGCCCCGGTCATGAAAGCCGTCAGTACGACATGGCCCGCGGTGGTGAAAAAGCTTGGATTAAAAAACGCTGCCCAAGGTTCGACGTCAGTGATTTTGCCGTTTAAAATTTTAAAGCCGGCCGGCGTTCCTTCAAATGCGTGAACATTTGTGATTAAGACGGCAGATGCCGCGGCGCCGATCAAAACGAAAATAACGGCAATGATGCGCATCGCCGGAGTCAGCCGGTCAGCGGCGTAGACATAAATGGACATAAACAGCGCTTCGATAAAGAAAGCATAGATTTCAATCTGAAACGGGAGTGACATCACCCTGCCGATGACTTCCATGAATCCGGGCCACAAAAGGGCAAGCTGTGTACCCGCGATCGTTCCGGTCGGTATCGCCACGCCGAGCAGAACAGCCTGCGCCTTCGTCCACCGTTTTGCCATAATGGCATAATGCGGATCTTTTGTTTTTTGATAAATCAATTCAGCCATTAAAATCATCAGAGGCAAGCCGACACCAAGCGTCGCAAAAATAATATGAAAGCCCATGGTTGTCCCGAACAGGCTTCTGGCTAACACTAAATCATCCACGATCATAAACCGCCTTTCTAAATTACCGTTTTATGTAATGTGGTTATATTATTTGCTGAAGCGATTAGATTATTCTTCCGATTCCATATATGTGCAGGGTTTAGAAATCAAGGGATCAGGGCATATATGATTGACAAGCGGATATTTAAGGTTTAAAATAAAACGTAATTATTACGATTTGAGAAAGGGAGATCAGCATGAAAAAAGATATTCATCCGGATAACCATCAAGTGATTTTTCAAGATGTGAACAGCGGCTATCGCTTTTTAAGCCATTCTACGAAAACGTCAGCGGAAACGGCAGAGTGGGAAGACGGAAAAACATACCCGCTGATTAAAGTGGAAGTCAGCTCAGATACGCATCCGTTTTATACAGGCCGCCAAAAGTTCAACGAAAAAGGCGGGAGAGTCGAACAGTTCAACAAAAAATACAATATAGGAAAATAAGACAAGCCCAATGGGGTTTGTCTTATTTATTGAGCACTTTGTCATCTCGTGCGGGGAGTGACGAAATGATCCGTCTTATGTTATATTGTGAATAAAAAAGCAGAAAGGAAACACCAAGATGAGTCTTCTAAACGATATCATGCAATTTAATGAGCAGTTCACTAAAAACAAAGATTATGAAAAATACCAAACATCTAAATTCCCGGATAAAAAAATGGCGATTTTGTCCTGTATGGACACACGTCTTGTAGAATTGCTTCCGCATGCGATGAATATGCGAAACGGCGATGTGAAAATTATTAAAAGTGCCGGCGCGCTTGTCGCCCACCCGTTCGGAAGTATCATGCGCAGCCTTTTAGTGGCCGTATACGAATTAAACGCCGATGAAGTCTGCGTTATCGGCCACCATGATTGCGGCATGAGCAAAATCAACAGCGAGGATATGCTCGATAAAATTATCGACCGCGGTATTCCGAAAGAGCGGATTGACATGCTGAAGCACTCAGGAGTTGATCTTGATCAATGGCTGAAAAGCTTTGATTCAGTAGAAGCGAGTGTTACAGACAGCGTAAACGTCATTAAACACCATCCGCTATTCCCTGACAATGTGCCGGTGCACGGTCTGGTGATTGATCCTGAAACCGGTAAACTTGATCTGGTGATCGACGGTTACCAGCATATGGACTAATGTTTTTCTTTCTTGTCCGGTACGGGATCAACACCGCCCGGATGAAAAGGGTGGCACTTTAAAATCCGCTTCAGTGTCAGCCATCCGCCTTTTAATGCGCCGTGAGTCTTGACGGCTTCGATTCCGTACTGCGAACACGTCGGATAAAAGCGGCATGACGGCGGCGTCAGCGGAGAGATGAACTTCTGGTATCCGCGGATGAAAGCAATCATTATGGTTTTCATCAAAAAACCACCTTTCTGATGCTAGTATAGAAAAAAAATTTCAGATTGAAAAGCTTCCGCCACAATTCTTATCGGAAAACTGTGTTATAATGGATGCATATTCTGAAAAAAAGGGAGTGCCATTATGCCTTCAGTAGAAAGTTTTGAGCTTGACCATAATGCGGTTGTGGCTCCGTATGTAAGACATTGCGGAGTGCATAAAGTCGGAACAGACGGCGTCGTGAATAAGTTTGACATTCGCTTCTGCCAGCCGAACAAACAGGCGATGAAGCCGGATACGATTCATACGCTTGAGCACTTGCTTGCGTTTACGATTCGCACACATTCTGAGAAATACGATCACTTCGACATCATAGATATCTCACCGATGGGCTGCCAGACAGGTTATTATCTTGTTGTCAGCGGCGAGCCGACAGCGGAAGAAATTGTAGACCTGCTTGACGCTACGCTGAAAGAAGCCATCGATATTACGGAGATTCCGGCGGCCAACGAAAAACAGTGCGGCCAGGCGAAACTTCATGATTTAGAAGGCGCGAAACGTCTGATGCGTTTCTGGCTGTCACAGGATAAAGAAGATTTGCTGAAAGTGTTCGGATAAAAAACAGGCCTTTTTGCTGACATGCAAAAAGGCTTTTTTACATATTTCTAAAAAATGTCACACCTTATGTGTAAGCGTTTGCTAAAATAGAAGCAAACATGAAGGAGTGATGGGATGAAACGGGCTGTATTGGCAGGTATGTGCGGTATGGTATTTCTATTATCTTCCTGCGGGGGCAATTCGGACAAAACCTCCGCGGATGAAGAGCCTAAAGCGCTTGAGGTCAAGCTTACAGGACCGGAAACGGCAGCACCGCATGAAAAAGCGGAATACAAGGCGGAAGTTTTTTACGGCGGCAAGCGTGTCACGGATGCGGATGAAGTCATGTTTGAAGTATGGAAAGAAGGAAAAAAAGGCAGCAGCAAAACAAGCAAGGCCAAGGAGGAAAAAGGGGCGTATCACCTGCGGACTGAATTTGATGAAGAGGGTGTGTATACCGTTCAATCCCACGTAACGGCAAAACAGCAGCATAATATGCCGACTGTAAAAGTGCGTGTCGGGGATGCTGAAGCTGCCGATGATTCCTCCGGCCATGAGGAACAGACGCATCATCATTAAGGATTTTTTTTATCCGTCAAGCCTTTTGATGCGTCCTCCGGCGGGTCAATCGTATGTTTTACATTATAAGCTCTTACAGTCGACCAGATGGATAAAAGCAGCACGGCGAGCACGATAAGAAAGCCGAAGCTCAGAAGAAGCACCATGAAATCCCTCCTTTTTAACAAATCATAACATATTTTCCATCCGTAAAACCAAGGGCTAAAAATTTATGTTTTAACACACGATATATAGGGTATATCAATAGTAAACCAAAGGAGGAAGATAGGCATGTCAGAAAAACTATTGGATGCAGTCAATAAGCAAGTTGCAAACTGGACGGTCATGTATGTGAAATTACATAACTATCATTGGTACGTCAAAGGGAAGGACTTTTTCACATTGCATGAAAAGTTCGAGGAGCTGTATAACGAAACGGCTACATATATTGATGATCTGGCAGAACGTCTGCTGGCATTAAACGGCAAGCCGATCGGCACAATGACGGAATCATTGAAGACAGCGTCTGTAAAAGAAGCGGAAGGCAATGAGAGCGCAGAACAAATGGTACAGAACATTTATGATGATTTCACTGTCATTGCGGAAGAGCTGAAAAGCGGCATGGATCTCGCAGATGAGGTAGGAGACGAAACGACCGGTGATATGCTGCTTGCCATTCACCAGAATATCGAAAAACATAACTGGATGCTGAAAGCGTATTTGGGATAAATCAACAAGGGAAGACCGGGGCTATAAAGCACTCGGTCTTTTATTTGGCTGCCGAAGAGAGGTGTTGTCCATTTTTCTGAAAAATCCAGTCCGTTCCATTCACTTTTCATAGAATAATGTAAGGCCGTTTCTGTGAAAGGATGTTGGATCAAGTGGGCAAAGACTTTGGCATCTTTTCGTTTTTTGCAGTGATCGTGTCGGCAGCGGGTTTTTTCTTCGGAGGTTTTCAGTATTCGT
Source organism: Bacillus sp. EKM206B (assembly GCF_011066015.1). Taxonomy (NCBI): domain Bacteria; kingdom Bacillati; phylum Bacillota; class Bacilli; order Caryophanales; family Bacillaceae; genus Bacillus; species Bacillus sp. EKM206B. The sequence goes on along the minus strand of NZ_JAAMNL010000020.1, from coordinate 4,866 downwards.
TTCTGATTTTGCTATCGGTCATGGCGATTGAGTTTATCAGTACAAGCTTAAAAGAATCTCTTTTGCAGCAGCTGAGCGCAAGAAAGCTTTTTGCGCGGCTGGTCAAAAAAATCGTGACCCTGGCATTAGTCTCAGTTTGCCATTTTTTTGACCAGCTGCTTCATACCGAAGGCGCCATCCGTAATTTGGCTATCATGTTTTATATCTTATACGAATCGGTTCAGATCGTGATTACGGCAAGCTCGCTGGGCATACCGGTTCCGCAGGTGCTCGTCGACCTATTGGATACCCTGAAAAATAAATTCAAGCGCAAACCGTAACATTTGCTTCAAAGGAGGCTATACTAGCGGGTATGATGGTTTTCCTCTGAATTTTTGATAAAGGGCTTCCGAACAAACGCAACTGTGGTATGATGTATGGAAGATATGAAGGAACGGATTAGAGGGATAAACATGTACGAGTTTAAAGACTATTATCAGAACACTGTTCAGCTCTCCTTTGAACACCAGCCTTTTTCAGACAGCCCGAAGCACGTGTGGGTCATATGCCGATATGGAGATAAGTGGCTTTTGACTGAGCACGAAGACCGGGGGTTTGAATTTCCGGGCGGAAAAGTGGAGCCGATGGAATGTGCGGAGGAAGCGGCCTTGCGCGAGGTGAAAGAAGAAACCGGCGCCGCGGTAAAACATCTGAAGTACGTCGGACAGTATAAAGTTCTCGGCAGGGAAAAGGTAATCGTGAAGAATATTTATTTTGCCGATATTGAAAAGCTTGAAAAACAGGCTGACTATTTTGAAACAAAGGGGCCGGTGCTGTTCAGCGAACTGCCGGAGAATCTCCCCCGAAATAAAAAATTCAGTTTCATTATGAAAGATTCGGTGCTTCCGATCAGTCTGAAAAAGCTGAAAGAGGACGGCGTATTTCAATCATAAAAAACGGAGACCCGGCGTTTACGCACGGGTCTTTTTTAAATTTTTCCTTTCGTCCATTTTCTTTCTAACAGTTCGACTCCCTGATACATCAATGTCGCAAAAATCGCGATGATCAGAAGGCTTAAGAACACAAGAGTGAAATTGAAGACCTGGAATCCGTAAATGATCATGTAGCCCAGACCTTTTTCGGAAACGAGGAACTCGCCGACGATGACACCGACCCAGGATAAACCGACGTTCACTTTAAGCGCGGAAATAATCGCGGGGGCGCATGCCGGCAGAATGACTTCTTTAAACATGATGCTTCTTTTCGCTCCGAAGGTTTTCATCACCTTAATATAGTTTTCATCCACTTCCTGAAAAGCCGTAAAGACGACGATTGTCGTGATAATGACACTGATGACTGCTCCCATGGCGACAATGCTTGTGAAATTCGGTCCGAGTGCCACGATGAGAATCGGTCCGAGTGCGACCTTCGGCATCGCGTTTAAAATGACGAGGTACGGGTCTAAAACCCGGGCGAGCCTGTTTGACCACCATAACAGAGCGGCGAGGCATGTGCCGAGGAGCGTGCCGAGCAAAAAGCCGAGAACGGTTTCTCCTAAGGTTACGCCGATGTGCGCCGCAAGGGATCCGTCCGCAATCTTTTCAACTAAAAGCCTGCAAACGGCGGAGGGTGAGCTGAAGATTAACGGATCGATCCAGCCCGCCCTGCTCGATATTTCCCATCCGGCAAAAAATACGATAAAAATGGCGGCCTGATACGCACGGATCCGGAGCTTTTCTTTTTGGTGTCTTTTCTTAAACTGCTGATGAAGCTGTTCAATCGTGCCGCTGCTGTTTTTCAAGGGAATTCAGCTCCTTCCATATGGTTTGAAACAGCGGCTGAAAGGCCGGATCCTGACGCGCGTCAAACGGATCTAAAGCCGCGAGCTCCTTAGGCACGGTGAATATTTGGTGGATGGTGCCCGGCTGATTCGAAAATAAATAGATTGTATCGCTCATGGCGATGGCTTCACCGATATCGTGGGTGACGAGCACGGCGGTTTTTTGAAAATCCTTTAATGTTCTGAAGACAAGATTTTCCAAAGAAAGCTTCGTTTGAAAGTCCAGCGCGGAAAACGGTTCATCAAGGAGCAGCAGTCCCGGGTCCGGCGCAAGAGTTCTGGCAAGTGCCGCCCGCTGCCGCATCCCGCCTGAGAGCTCTTTCGGGTATTTCTTTTCGACGCCGATTAATCCGAGCTTAGGCAGAAGGCTGAGAACTTCAGCTCTTTTTTCTTCTGTTAATGTTTTTGAAATGTGTAAACCGAGCAGCACGTTTTCCTCAATTGATTTCCAAGGAAATAAATAATCCTGCTGAAGCATATAACCGATTTGGTGTTCTTTATGGTTCGGCACGCTTCCTTCAATCAGCACCCGGCCTTGCGCAGGAGTAATAAGGCCGGCCAGAATGGACAGGAGTGTTGTTTTTCCGCATCCGCTCGGTCCGAGAAAGGAGATGAAATCCCCTTTTTCAATCTGAAAATGTATATCTTTCACGGCGGTTGTCTTTTCTTTCAGCGAGAAATAAGTATGTGTTACATGATCCACATGTAAAAAAGACATTCATGTTCCTCCTATTGTTCTGAGGTGACTTTTTTGGCGATTTTTGTGTTGACGAGTTTGCTGTACGGAATGTGTTTCGGGAGCTCTCCGGCTTCATCCATAATAGATTGAAGCTGTTCCCATTCATCCTTTTGCAGAACTGGGTCTGCAGAGAATGACTTTTGTTTTTTATAGCGCTCTATTGATGTTTCGATAATAGCCGGATCGGTATCGGCAAATTCCTTCTGAATCGTTTTTGCGATGTCTTTGGCCGGATGGCTTTCCACCCATTGCTGGGCGCGATAGATGGCGCGGGTGAATTTTTCCGCCGTCTTTTCATTTGTTTTCAAATAACTTTCTTTTGCCATAAAGGTTGTGTATGGCACTTGGCCGGAAGCTTCTCCGAAGGATGCGACGATATGGCCGATGCCTTCTTTTTCAAATTGGGATGCCGTCGGTTCAAACAGCTGCACATAATCACCCGTTCCGGATGCAAATGCGTTGGAAATATTGGCGAAATCAATGTTTTGAACGAGGTTAATGTCTTTTTTCGGCTCTATGTGATTCTTTTTCAGGACGTACTCACCGGCCATTTGGGGCATGCCGCCTTTTCGCTGGCCGAGAAATGTTTTTCCTTTTAAATCGCTCCATTTGAATGAATTCTCATCCTTCCGTGACACGAGAAATGTGCCGTCCGTCTGTGTCAGCTGCGCGAAGTTGATGACCGGATCTTTTGCTCCCTGCGCCTCCACGTAAATGGATGTTTCAGAACCGATCAGCGCGATGTCTGACCCGTTTGACAAAAGCGATGTCATTGTTTTGTCTCCGCCCCATGTTGTTTGAAGTGACACTTGGAGCCCTTCTTTTTTAAAGAAACCTTTTGCTTCAGCGACATACAGAGGCGTATAGAAGATGGAGTGTGTGACTTCCGCCACCTTTACCTTTGTCAGACTTTCTTCCTGTCTGCAGGCCGGAAGAATGAGCAGGAAAAAGGCGCATATGACAAAAACGCAGCCCGTTTTGAGCCATTTGTTCACGGTGTAACCTCCTTGTTTTAAGCGTTAAATAACCTTTTCTGCTTTACATATCGTATGATGGGTATAAAAAATGTGTGAGTGCCCATATTCACGTTGGGAAAGAATAAAAAAACTGATGATATAAGGAGGCCATTGTTTTGCTGGTAGAAAAGAAAAGGTTCCCGTCTCCGAGTCCGCATATCCGCCTCTTTGAGGTATGCTATGAGTCAGAAGGACTGAAGGTAAAGGGGCTTCTTGCCGAGCCTGCGGCGCCGGGAACATATGACGGTTTTTTATATTTGCGCGGCGGCATAAAAAATGTCGGCATGGTACGCCCCGGAAGAATCGTTCAATTCGCTTCCCAGGGTTTTGTCGTGTTTGCGCCTTATTACAGAGGCAACCAGGGCGGCGAGGGAAATGAAGATTTTGCGGGAGAGGACAGAGAGGACGCGTTTTCCGCTTTCCGCCTGCTTCGGGAGCATCCGAACGTCAGGGAAGGGCGGGTGCATATTTTCGGTTTTTCCCGGGGCGGTATCATGGGGCTTTTGACCGCGATTGAAATGGGGCATCAAGCGGCTTCGCTCGTATCATGGGGCGGTGTGAGCGATATGGTGCTTACTTATGAAGAGCGGAAGGATATGCGGCGGATGATGAAGCGGGTGATCGGAGGCACGCCGAAAAAGGTGCCGGATGAATACAGATGGCGTTCACCGTTTGAAAAAGCAGACCGCATTCAGGCCCCTGTGCTGCTCATCCATGGAGAGAATGATGAGAATGTTTCGATCGAACACGCCCGAATGATCGAGGACAAGCTGAAAGAGGCGGGGAAACCGGTGGAAACTTGGTATTACAGCGGTTTTACGCATTATTTTCCGCCGCAGGAAAACAGACGCATTGTCCGGCGGCTGGCGGAATGGATGAAGACACGGTAAGATGCCTGATTTATGATATGATAATAAAGAATAAGAGAATGAAAGGGGATTTTCATTTTGGGAATGCCTGTTGAATTTAATACCATGATTGTGACAAAAGGCAATGAAAAACGGATAGAGGAAAATATCTTTTTATTGGAGAAAGAGGGCTACCGCGTCTATCCTCTTGATATTCCGATGGACGTGCGCAAAACGAAAACCGGCGAGAAATCCGGCACCGGCGAGGTCCAAAAGCTCGAATGGGCGAACGGCCGGACAAGCATTACATACAGACTCACGTCGCTCCATTCGACAAACTGAAAAAACAAAAGCCAAGGGCATAAACGGGGACTGACCCCATAAGATGAGACAAATAAAAACACCTTCAAGTTTGAATACGGATGAATGTTATCCGAAATTAGA